>CAYLWG010000051.1:9137-15856 GCA_964387235.1 uncultured Dehalococcoidales bacterium | reverse complement strand
TCAGCCGAACATCGGGCCCAATCGCATCGCGACACACGCGCACCCGCTCGATATCCTCGTTGATAGAAACGGCACCGACCTTGATCTTCACCGCGCGCACGCCCAGCTTAACGTTGTCCTCCATCTCCTGTGCAAGCTCTTTCAGCCCCTTACCTTCTTCGTAGTAACCGCCCGCGATATAGGTGTCGGCTTTGTTCGTGAAGCCACCCAACAGCTTGTAGACGGGCATGTTCGCCATCTTGCCCTTGATGTCCCACAGAGCGATATCGATACCGGCGATGATGCGCGTTGAAATGCCCCGACGCCCCACCAGTTTTGGTCGCCACATCGCGTGCCACAGGGCCTCGTTATCTAGCGGGTCGTTGCCGATCAGCCCCGTTTTGAAGTGCTCAATAAAAGCGGCCCCAACTTCGGGTGTCGATTCCATCCCGCCCGCAAGCCCAATTCCTTGAATGTCCGGGTCGTCAGTGTCGATCACAACGATGTTCAGCAGGTTGTGCGTGTAGGTGTAGAGACCGTTCGTGATCGGAACAGCCCTTGGCCACTTGAACATTTCCATCCGCACATCTGTGATTTCCATCGTGTTTTTTTGCCTTCCGAATTAACTTGTAGGTGGTGTTGGTGAACTGCGCCGGAGTGTAGCAGTGCCAGCGGGCATCAGCCGCTGCACGGTGATAAAACGGGTGTCGTCTTCATCTGACACACGATGGCGGCATCCCGGTAAGTGATACCGTTGAACTCATGCAGGACAACCCACCAACAACCTCATCGTTCAGGCAAGGTTACGGCGAACGAGATCGCATAGAGGCAGATCGTTTTGAAGACGACCGCCGCCGAAGGCATGGCATGGCGATCGCACTGGTTCCGCTCGGGATAGCGATGGCGCTCATCGTCCAGTACGTCAACATTGTGGTGGCCATCGACGATGCCGACTGGCAATACGTCCTTCACCGTCCCAACTTCGTGAGCATCATGAAACTTTCGATAGCCCCGTTCATCGGTGGCGGAATCGGCATGCTGTTAGCCGCACTGATTGCCACGGCAATAGCCGGCAGGGAAGGGCGTGTATGGCCCCTGACACTCACGGCCCTGCTATACGGCATCATCATGCCGGTTATAGTCGGTGTTTTACTGCCGTTGAACCTGTTGATGCTCGATTTACTCGGGCTATCCGTCGTCGAATTATCAGTCGGTGACGCGCTTTCGTTGTGGGTATTTGGGACGCCCTTCTTCGTGGTCACCTATACGCTTACTGGCATCAAGCAGGCGTTATGGGCCGGAATCGGGGCGGTGCTTCTGGCTGCTGCGGTATTCCGATTTATCGGGCCAAATCGAACGGCATTCAGCATAAGCAGAACCACTGCGGTGACAGTGATCGTGGGGGCCGCTGCTGCCACCGTCGTGATGTTCGGTCCGCTCGCCATCTTCGAAGTCCTCTTCGATCAGTTCCGCGCAACGTAGTCCTGTATTGTGGTGTAAATTTGCGGTCTAAACCCGAGCAAATTCACCCTTAAATACGAGGCCCGGATGGGGCGATTTTTTGAAAAATCTCTGGACGAGCAGTTCGCACTTGAACAGGAGCGTAGGGACGCAGACGCCCGGTTCAACCGACGGTTCCTCTGGATCATGCTCCCTCTGGGCGCTGCACTTGCCGTAGTCTCGTACTATCTGGACATCTCCACACGTATCGCCGTACCGGTCATGGTCGAGCTTCAGGATGGATTGCAATATTACGACCCCACACCCGACTACGACGTGTTTCGACTGAGTGTCCCGGCGTTCACCCGTCTGCTACCGTCGGCATTGATCGCTGGAACTGTGGGGATATGGATTGCGGTTTATGCAACAACCTATAACGGGCGAAAATTCATGGTCGGGACGTATTTCCTGACAGGTTTTGTTTACACCCTTATATTCACCGCGATTATGGGATTCCTTATTCCACTGAACGTGTGGATTCTCAACAAATTCGGGCTTTCAATCACAGATTTGGAGATTCCGTTCAGTGACGAAATCACGTCGTTCGGTCCCGAAGCCGGGGTGTTTCCACTGGCATATTTAATTAGCGGAATGGAACGGGGTATCTGGGCTGGTGCCGCGGTGATAATCCTGTCAATGGTTGCAGCACGGCTATCAGGTGGGTTAACTTCGTTTTCCGGGAAGGTTCGACCTGCGACCTTAAGCTTGGTGATGTCGCTGATAGTTGTGATGATGTTACTTTTTGGCCCGCTCGGAATTCACCAGTTCCTTTTCGATCAATTCATACGACTTCCCGAGGTTACCGAGGGTGTTTGGCCATAGAAACCTCCACTGTGATCTATCGGAAACCGAGCCCGCTACGTGTGAAATTCCTGCCAAACAGGTAACGGAGCCTGTCTACATGGCGAGATGACGCCACAGGCGTTGGTAGATTCGAGACATGTTTCCACGTTGGCGGTTCATATCGAATAGTATCGAGCCAAATAGTGTTGAGCATGACGCCGCTGCACGGCGTGTCGAAGACCGGCCCTGTCGAATCAGCCAGCATAATCAGGCCAGGCCGGAAAAAGCCAGAATAGGTTAAACGCTACTCACTTGCCGAGAGCGTCGGCGAGCGCGATGCACGCATCAACCGACAACTCGCAAAGCATCACGGTGTTGCCAACTACGGCGAACGCCTTGAATTTGATAACTGCCGACGAACCGGCACCCCGGTTGCTGGCACCGACTGAACCGCCTTCTCGGAAGCTCTGGTCAATGGCTGCTGCGGCACTTTCACTACCGGCCGTGCTGGCGGCATCATGCGAATCGTAGAACCTGATTTCGATATCTTTCTGGTTGAAAAATCCGAACCAGATATCGGTCGATTCGGGGACAGTATCGGTCGGGAACTGCTTTGACTTTTTCCAGCCAGCTGCAACGTAGTCATCGAACGTGAAAGTCTGATCGGCCTTCAGGGTGATAGAAACTTCGGCGAGTGGGTCGTCGACTGCGACTTCGTCTACTGCTGGGGCTGCAACATCGCCGGAAGAGTCAGTGCCTCCACAGGCGAGGGCCACTGCGAAGACCGCGGCCAGCATCGCCATCAGCAACCAGCGGGCGTGTTTTGAAATTGGGAAATGGTGCGCTGTATGCGTCATGCGAATCTCTTGACTGGTTATTCGTTTAGTTCTTGCTCGTTCTGGCGACCTGGCTCGTCGAGTGGGAGGTTACCAACAGACTACTTCGGTTACAACAACCAGAGGCGCATCAGGTAGATTTTCCGACCGGGCCTGTTGGGGCGTAGTGATCTGGAGCAAGGCGGCGTTCCACCCCGCAACAGCGTCGCCCCTTCTACGTTTAGCGAAATGCCAGTACTGCTGGGAAATACAGCTGAGTCGATTGGAGCGGTTCGATCTGGAGCCAGACGGCGTTCAACCCTGCAACAGCATCGCTCCTTCTACGTTTAGCGAAGTGCCAGTGCTGTTGGGGAAATACAGCTGAGTCGATTGGATAAGCTGTTGTCGTCCCGAGAATAGCTGTCACTGACACCCGAGCCGTGAGAGAATCAAGACTGCTCCAACGCGCAGGGCCAGTCTGCGCAGGATTCAGGGGGCCCGTAGCTCAGTTGGTTAGAGCAATCGGCTCATAACCGATTGGTCGCTGGTTCAAGTCCAGCCGGGCCCACCAACTCCGCCTCCCTCCTATGGTCACAAACGTAATTTCGACCCTACGGTAACCGGGGTAGAACGCCGGGCTGTCCAGTTTGAGAGAAGTGACACATATCAGGTTGATGCCAGATCTCTCCGCAGGAGTCGAGATGACATAAATCGGCCTGAGTTCGTAGAAAATCCGCCCAACTGTCATTCCGACCGCAGCGGAGGAATCTGACCCAAACTTGCCAGCATGTACCTCGCAAGCAAGGCTGCCAGTTCTCAGTCAAAAGTGGCACGCCACCACGCCACGCCGCCCTCCATCACCCCTGCGGTATCACCGGCAAGATCAGTTGCGACGGGTATTCAGAGGAGTGGAAAACGGCCTGCTCGGCGGTCCTCATTTCGGTTTCGTTGTAAAGATCGCCGCCCGTGTTGAGGTTACGGTCGAACCTCGGGAAGTTCGACGAAGATACTTCCAGCCGAATTCGGTGTCCTTTCTTGAACACGTTGCTCGTCACGCCGACCTTGATCTCGTACTCGTAGACCGTACCGGCTTCCAGCATCACGGCCTTATCGAAACCCGTTCGGTAGCGCGCCCTGATGATGCCGTCGCACAGGTTCTTCGCGTAGCCCGTTGGTGAAACATCAACCAGCTTGGCCGTCCAGTCGGTGTCCAGCCCATCGGTTGATGCGAACAGTTTCAGTCGAATCGGGCCAGTTACTTCAAGATCGTCAGCCAGGGCATCTGTCGTGTAGCAAAGCACATCGTGACGGGCCTCGACCGGTCGCTGGTCATATGGCCCCCAGGGAACGATATCGGGAGAGCAGCAGTTGTTACCGCCGATGGTCTGGGCGGGAAACTCGGGGTCGTAAGTGAAGCGGTCAACCTGCTCGTCGCCGCTCTGCCCAACGTCGAAGGGTTCGGGCGACAACCTGCCGTCCCCTCTTGCCGAGTTCGCACCGCCGGTCGAATGAAGATTCCATGACTGCCAGTCGGTTCGTGCCAGCGGCCACTCCTGCTCGTCCCGCCACTGGTTGACTCCCATTACGAACAACTTGATCGGGGCGTCGTCAGCGCCAGAATCGTCGCCCTTGAGCCACCTGTCGAACCAGCGCAGTTCGATATCGTCGAGGTTGAGGAGCGACTCTGCGCCGAAATCGATATCCCCCGTCTTTGTCGATGTGCTCAGCGCGTGGGGCCACGGCCCGACTATCAGCTTTGAACCGCGTGCAGCCTCGCTGCCGCCCCGCTCTCTGAGCCCGGTGAAATTGTCGAAAGTATCGGTTGCGTACAAGTCGTACCAGCCGCCCATAATCAGCGCAGGAACCTCTATCTCATCGAACCTTCGCTCGGTGTTTATCTCGTTCCAGTACTCATCGTCGTCCGGGTGCGCGAGCCAGTCTTTCCAGAACTGCAGGTCCCTTCCTGCGTTTCCGGCAAGATCGGTCAGCGGCAACGACCGAAACGCCTCGGTCCAGTTGTGATAATCGATGCTCTGGCCCGTGCGACCGTTTGTGCGCATGCCCCATGTCATCATCACGTTGAGCTGAAACGCCCCGCCCGGATGCATCAGGCCCTGATAGTAGTCGGTGCACATGACCCGGGGCACCATGGCCTTCAGGTATTTGCTTCTGAGCGGGGCGCTGAGCCACTGGACGCACCCGCCGTAGGACGAACCGGCCATGCCGATATTCCCATCACACCAGTCCTGTTGGCCGACCCATTCCTGGGTGTCGAACCCGTCATTGACTTCCTGGTGAAAGGCGTAATACTCGCCAGCCGAATCCCACCTGCCCCTCACATCCTGGACAACACACACGTACCCGCGGTTCGCCAGTCCCCGCGCCTTGATTATCACCGGGTCCATGTTGTTGCTGTAGGGCGTTCGCATCAACACAACCGGGAACGGGCCGGTTGTTTTCGGAAGATAGATGTCTGCCGATAGCTTTATGCCATCACGCATCGGAACTTTTACATCCAGCCGCATCTCGACTTCAAAGTTATCGGTCATATCGGTGGTCGTCCCCTTGCAATTCTTTGAAGTTCACGAAATGGCGATTGTAGAACCGGCCAGAAATGTACCACTGTCTGAAGCTTACGGGTCACGTGATACCGGCAAAATTCGGCTTATGCCAACTGGAGAGCCCACCTCAAACCCCACACCTTCCACTCCGGGCCACCACGATCGGGCGTGAGCGCGTATGCGAGGATGGGAGTGGGTCATTCCTCGACCCAGTGTGTCAGGTGGTTGCATGTGTCTAAGAAGATACTGATAGTCGAGGATGAATCCGATATTCGTGCGGTACTTGTTGCGTGGCTCGAAGCTGAAGAGTTCGAAGTCACCGAAGCAAGCAACGGTATCGAGGGGTTGGCGGAGTTTGAACGGGTTCATCCTGATTTAGCTCTACTCGATTTGAAATTACCGGGTATGAGCGGCCTCGAATTGTGCCGCAACATCCGACAGGTTTCTCGGATCCCGCTCGTGATGTTTTCCGCTGTCGATGATGCTGAAAAAGTGCAAGAGGCAATCGCACACGGCGCCACCGACTTCGTTCTCAAAAACACCGGCTTTGACGAGTTGATGAGAAGAATTTCACAGCACCTTAGCGTCGAGCGTGTGAACATCAGTAAAGACGAACTTGAAGATGCCTATCCGGCACGGCTAATCAAGGCACCCGATACGCAATCCAGCGGGGTAGGGCGAACTCTCGAAGTAGGTGCCACCGATGGTCCAGTTGCACCCGAAACTCCATCCGCAGATGACCTGTGGACCTGGGCCGGTGAATATTTCGGCTTTCGCGATGGGCAAAACCTCTGGACTCTCAAAGGACGCCATGTCGGGCGGTTCAGGCGCGATGAGGTGTTTCGGTCGAACGGTTTGTACGTCGGCGATCTCGTCCAGGGGCGACTCGTCGTTGACTGGCATAAGACCGCCCGGCGGGCCAGTTCGTTTACTCCATCGGAAGACCGGGGCGGTTGCAAGCGGTATTCCGACCGTGAACCTTTCGACATGATGATTGGGTTCAAGGATTTCCCTGACTCTGACCAGATTTGAGTGCAAACCTGTCGGCATGTACACCGGCAGTCCGTGAGCTTTCGCTCGG
>CAYLWG010000051.1:1485-9126 GCA_964387235.1 uncultured Dehalococcoidales bacterium | reverse complement strand
ATAGTCGATAACAGCAGTAACGCTAAAGCCAAAGCCCGAAACTTCAGGTTTTCTCGAAATTCTGCGTCATCTGCAACCGCACAAGCCTGATTTCTTGAAAGGAATAGTCATCGCCCAGCGAATCTTTTACCGGAGTCAGTAATCCGTTTTCGCGTGAACTCAGTGCAGCACTGATCACCTCGATCCGATCCGGCGATGGCATTAACCTGTCGAGATCGAAATCGGGGTCGGACCGCACGATTTTTTCCAGATGACCGATCACCGTGTTTATCGTGAATCCGCGCTTACGCGCTATCTCGTCGACGCTAAAATCTTCCGAAAACAGCCGTTTTGTCCTGGTAAGACTGGCACTGAGTGACGATCCGCTGGTTGAGCGACTCTTTGATCGGCGTCCAGATGTTTTTCGTCGTGATACCGGCATTTCCCGCGGCGACAAACCGTGTTGTTCCGAGTAATCGATAATGACAGGCAAGAATTCACCGGCTAACTGTTCAAGCTTTGTTGTGCCCACTCCAGAAATCGCCCCGAACGCATCGCGGTCATGGGGCAGGTAACAGGCCATTTCTCGCAGCGAAGCATCGCCGAAAATTACAAACGCCGGAACATTCTTGTCGTCAGCGATTCGCTTCCTGAGTGTGCGAAGTTCATCAAACAGACCACTGTCGTAATCAAGTTCCCGGTTTCTCGATTTCGATCGAGGTGGCGAAATTTTGCTGTCAGACCTTTCAGCAGGCCGTTCCGCAACCGCCCGAGGTAATCTTGCGAGCAGCAGGGTAGAGCGATTTTGCAGGAATGTCCGCCCTTCAGACGTGACCGAGATAGTGCGGTATTCGCCTGAAGAAACGGCCGTCAACCCTTCATTCTGGAGCATCCCGAAAAGCTCTTTAAGTTCATCGGCCGAACTCTCGGAGGCAACCCCGTGAACCGATAGCTGATCGTGTCCCATATCAAGGACTTTTTTCGCCTTCGACCCCCGCAGTACGTCTATCACATGCTTGACGCCGAACCGTTCGCCAGTGCGGATAACGGCCGAGAGAATTTTCTGGGCGATTTCGGTGGCATCAAACTCTTCTTTGACCGACACGCACACGTCGCATGCACCGCAGCCGTTTTCATCGTCTGAAGATTCAGGCTCCCATTTTTCACCGAAGTAACGCAGCATGAATTGACGGCGACAGGTACGGAGTTCGCTGTACTCGACCATCTTCGACAGCTTGTCGGCAGCATTTTCTCGCTCGGCAGAATCTTCAATCTGATTTATGAAAAAATCCTGCTTGATCTTGTCGCTGTACGAATAGAACAGCACGCAATCGCTGGGCAGGCCGTCGCGCCCCGCCCGCCCCGTTTCCTGGTAGTAGCCTTCGAGAGTTTTCGGCAGGTTGTAGTGCGCCACCAGGCGGACATCTGGCTTGTCGATACCCATTCCGAACGCAATAGTCGCCACAATTACAGGCGTTTCGTCCTTGATGAACCGGTCCTGTGTCGCGCGGCGAAGAGAACTTTCAAGACCCGCGTGGTACGGCATCGCCGAAATACCGTGCGACGAAAGATCGGCTGCCAGATGCTCAGTCTCTTTTCTTGAAAAACAGTAGATGATTGCGGACTGATTTTCGTACTTGTGCAGAAGATCGAGAAGTTCAGCAAAAGCCTTTTGTTTGGGCCTGACGGTGTAGATAAGGTTTGGCCGGTTGAAGCTTGATATGTACGACCCGCCATCCTCAAGCCTGAGTTGGCCGACAATATCGCGCCGCACTTCCTCGGTTGCCGTTGCCGTGAGCGCAATAACCGGCACTCCGGGCAGTTGGCTGCGGAGCAATTTGAGATTGCGGTAATCGGGCCGAAAATCATGCCCCCACTCGGAAATGCAGTGTGCTTCGTCGATCGCTATAAGGCTGGGCGAAGCCGTGTTCAAAAAATTTCTAAAGTGTTGGGTAGCGACCCGTTCCGGGGCCACGTAGAGAATCTTGAGTTGACCCTGGGCCGCTAGCGCCAGGACGTTTTCGTTCTCCTGTGGCGATAGGGTGCTATTGACGAAAGCCGCGGGTATTCCGTTCACACGAAGGGCGTCGACCTGATCTTTCATCAGGGCAATAAGTGGCGAGACGACCATTGTGTAGCCATCCATGCAGAGAGCCGGGAGCTGATAGCACAGCGATTTACCGGCACCGGTGGGCATTAGCACCAGCGAATCGTTCCCCGCGATGACGTTGGTGACAATCTCTTCCTGCAACGGAAGAAATCGGTCGAAGCCGAACCGGGATTTCAGGATGGACAGGATTTCAGAGTCAACGGTCATACATTAGCCAAAAAAACCTTCAGAAAATATGGAATCCCAGACCCAGAACGCAGGCCATAAGATGGCCCTGAATTCGCGCCGGTAAAATTAAGAGGGGTTAGCGACTGACTAATTGTGAACGATAACGGGCTTGTAGCCAAAACATGATTGGCAGTATCTCAAACGAAAAGTAACAGGGCTCGCGAATTCGGCAGACTATCGCTATTTTTACCCGGACTATCCGATAGTGGTTGGCAGGCCGCGTTGGCGCCAGAAATTACGAGATTGAGCAAGCCCGGCGGACCTGGGGGGAGAGGGGGCGTACGCACCATGACCGGGCCGCTAGATTTCTCAGGCGGCCTGGCCCCGGTGCTAAACCTGCTATTTGGTCAGATACTGATCCGTCAGCTATCCGGCTAATACGCCGTTACTGGCTGAAACTCGTTTCCATATTTGACCTGAATCGCCTCGCGAACGATCTTATCGGCAATATCTGAATCGGACGAGGTATCGTCGAGATCCAGCACGATGTCGTAAAGATTCCTGTCCTCCGGCTCAGTGTCGGCCAGGTTTGAGAACCATGCCCGGCGGTCGCTGTCGAGCCGTGTTACGAGCTTCGCTGCCTCGCTAGAACCCACTCGAAGCCTGCGAGCCACCCTTTTCTCACGGTGCGCTCTGGGAGCGAATATGCCAACGTGTACCACGCCTGGGGCGTCGGTCATGCTGAGGCAGCCCCCACGCTCTACCAATATTGTGTTCCCCAGACTTCTGAGGTCTTCGGCAGTAGCGTAGAAAGCGTCACGGTACTCTTTAGTGCCGATCTGGTTTGGCAGAAATCGCTTTGAACGTTCGGCGTCGTTCCAGAAACCGAAGTCCACAGCCAAATGGGGATCCCACCCGTACATGGCAGATCGGTACAGCCCGTATTCGAGTGCGTTGGCAATTCGTATGCGCCTGCTGCCGAAAGCCAGTTCCTTCCGGACTACAGCGTCGACACTGGCATTTAGCCGACGGGCGAGCTTACGGATCGCGAGCGTCCTGACCAGTGGAACCCCGAGTTTCTTGGAAACCACTGCGCCGATCTCGTGGCTCCCGGCTCCGGTCTGCCCACCGATGGTGATAGTCAACATTGGCTCCACCTCTCGATTATGCGCTTTGATAGCGCCTGTAGAGGCAGACCTTACCACATGTTAGTAAACGGTTACAAACTTGTGAAATAACGCACAATATATGGTGGTCAGTGGTGCATAGCGAAATAAACTAAGCTGAAATTATATGAATACGTAGTAACAATGATTGTTCAGTCGAAAATACTGCAAAAATTGTGCCGCAACGTCAGAATCGATCGAATCTTCGCGTGCCGGTCAGGTGCTATCTCAATACACCGTTTTCTGGAGAAGTAGAAAAGAACGGTGCGGTGAGAAGAAAGTTAGTGAGCGGGCAGGGCGCGTTCGAAAAGATCTGTGCTGATTAGCGGAAACTTCCCCGCACCGAGGCTTTTTCCCCGTCGAGAATAAGCAGACGACGCCTTTAAACGTGTTCCGGGCGTTTTGGGGCAGTGGCCGGCGGCCTACTACGAGGCTTTCGCTTTCAGCGCCCTGATCTTGGCCTTGCGGCGGCGCTTTCGGATGTTATCCAGCACTTGCTTGAGTTGTGCCTCAATAGAGCCATCGTCCCAGGGTTCACCCGCGAAAGCAAGGGCGCCGGCGAACATTGCAACTCGCTGTTTTTCAGGTGATTTGCCTTTGTAAGTTACGAACATGGAAATCGTTTTTCCATGTTTGCTGGAATGAACAGTGCGCATCACCTGACGAGCCGATATATCGGGCATTTCCCAGTCAATGACGAGCATCACCGTTCGATTTTCCGCACATGCCGTGATGGCGTCCATCGACGAGCTAACTTCAATGACGTGAATTGATCGGTTTAGTCGCTCGACGATTTCGGCAATGAACGAACGTTTCTCCCCGTCCGTATGTGCAACCACAACGCAGAACGGTCGCTTGCCTTCTTTCAAAGGGGCCCGCAGGGTCTGTACCCGCGGCCCTGTTGAACCAGAAGACTTTGTCTCGGCGTACTGGTCGTCCTCGCCCTCATCCGATTTCTCGGCGTCTTCAACTTTCGCTCCATCTTCGGAATCCGTTGAATTATTTGCAGGACACGCCCTCGATATGATCGCATCGATGCCTGAACTCTTGAGAACGTAGTCGCTTGCACCGGCTCCGATCGCGTTCTTGACATCGTCAGGGTTATCGCTGTCGGTACACACCACAATGCGACCAGGCACCAGCGATTTCAACTCGGCAATCAACTCTGTTCCGACAGCGCCTGGAATGTTGGTATCTATCAACACGAGGTCAGGTTCGAAAGTCTTTGCACGGACAATCCCGTACCTGGCGTCACCAACGATGCGAGTCTCGTGACCCTCCTTCAAAATCGCTCTTCCGAGTTGGGATGCGAAGTTGGAGTCGGCGTCGATTACGAGAACTTTGAGCATCGGGTCGTGTCCATGACTGACTGAGATTTCTAGGCGAATCGTTAGTATCAGAATATGGGCAGGCCGTTAGCTGCGTGTACGTGGAAACACGGGCATTGGTACAAGTAAACCACAGTCCGATTGGAGTACTCGCATCACGCATCTGCCGGGTGCAGCCCGCTACGGACCGAACCTTTCGGTGCGAATTTCGGAATAGCCCATCCCCGATTCCAACAGGTAGCTGGCTATCGATTCGACGAAGCCCGTGCCGCCGCAGACATATGCGCGCTCGAACGTCCACTCTTTTGGCCGATCTGGTGGCCGATCTGGTGGCCGATCTGGTGGCCGATTTGGTGGAATTGGTGAGCGACCCGGCACGCCAGCTTCGATATCTACCCCTGATCTCGACATTGCGAAAGTGGCCGTCTTGGACGCCGCCTCGATCATCCGTCCGTCGATACGGCCAGTCTCACCGATCCAACCTTCTGGCGAATCGCGGGTAAGGGTTACCAAAAGATGGAAACTGGAATCTTCACGTGCCATCTGTTCCAGTTCTTCTCGAAACAAAATGTCGGATTCCGTGCGTACGCTGAACACGAGCAGCATCTGTGATGGCGAACTCGCCACCTGTCGGTGCCGGAGTATCGACATCAAGGGCGCAATGCCCGATCCACCGGCTACGAGTAACACCGGTTGCCTGTAATCGGGAGTCCACGTGAAATACCCGCCGATTGGCCCGCGCAACTCTATTCGCTCACCAGGCTCAACTGCTTCATGGAAATAAGATGAAACCTCGCCGTCTGGGATCAGTTCGATGGCGAGTTCGACGACACCCGGATCTTCCGGTGATGAGGAAACCGAATAACTCCGCTGTGCCTGATAACCATCGGGTGCGGTAAGCCGAATATCGTAATACTGACCAGCCTGGAACCCTTTTCGCCCAGAAAGTTTTAGCCGAAAAAGTTTTACGCGGGCCGATTCGACATGTACCGATACAACAGTCGCTACCTGCCAGCCCGCCGTTCCCGTCCCTTTTGGCTTCGTTGCCGTGGGCACGGTCAGTCGCCTGTGTAGCGCTGTTCTCGCCACGGATCGCCGTACATGTTGTAACCGTAGCCTTCCCAGAACCCCGGGGCGTCCTGATCCATAAATTTCAGACTCCGGATCCACTTCGCCGACTTCCATAAATAAAGGTGCGGCACCAGCAGCCGCACGGGCCCACCGTGCTCGGGCGCGAGTGGCTGGCCGTCGTACGTGTGCACCAACAGTCCCTTGCCATCGACGATGTCATTGATGGGCAGGTTCGTGGTGTAGCCGCCATCGCAAAGCGCCATCACATATCCGTCTGGCCGGGCAATCCCCGCATCTTCAAGCAGTGTGTCGATCGTGACACCGCGCCAGTCTGTATCAAGCTTCGACCATTTGGTGACGCAGTGGATATCGGTATGCAAATCGGTCTGTGGAAGTGCGTTCAGTGCGTCCCAATCCCAACTACCCAGAATTTTGCTTTCGCCCTCACGGCCATTTTCGCCTGCGCCGGAACTCTGGATAGTGAACTCCCAGAGGGCGGCGTCGACCCTTACCGTGGGGCCGGTCGTCAGGACAGGGAACCCGTCTTCAAGGTACTGTCCCGGCGGTATCGGCCTCTGTGGTTCCGGTTTGCGTCGTTCAAAAAAACGGTTATTAATCATGTTTCAGCCCAAAAAATAGCTGTCGATCAGATATTTGAGTGTAAGAGGTTTTTTCGTGTTAGCGATTCCTGCGATTGGCAGTATATTGACTGCACTACGGAACCGCTCGTAACCAGGGCCAACGTCCCCACGTCAATCTAGCGGCAAATAGAAGCCACGAGGAAAATAATCCCAATGAGATTACAAGATAAAAATGCGATCGTAACCGGAAGCGGGAACGGGATTGGCCGGGCCATTGCGCAGCGGTTTGCATCTGAAGGAGCGAAGGTGACAGTGGCCGAATTGGAGGAAGAGTCGGGTCGCGAAACCGTCGAGTTGATCGAACAGGCGGGAGGCACAGCTGTATTCGTCCAGACCGATACTTCCGATTCTGCTTCAGTGAAGGCGGCCATGGCGGCAGCGTTAGCCGCTCATGGAGAAATTGACCTGCTGGTGAATAACGCAGCAGCTTTTGTTTTCGGAAAAATCGAGGATGTGACCCACGACGATTGGATGAAGGTGTTCGGCGTAAACGTGATTGGGTACGCGAACTGCGTACGCGAAGTCTTGCCATCAATGCGTCGGTCAAACGGCGGGGCGATAGTGAACCTTGCCTCGGTCTCTTCGTTCATTGCCCAGCCGGGCTTCATTCCATACAACGCATCAAAGGGCGCCGTTGCGCAGCTTACGCGCTGCCTTGCGATGGACCTCGCAGAAGACAATATTCGGGTGAACGCAGTGTGCCCGGGAACGATCAGGACAAGGGCGACCGACCGACATATCGCGTCGCTTGGTCTCGACCCGGAAGAGGCTTACGTGGATTTTGGCAAGAATTCGATTCTAAAGCGCATGGGCACGCCTGATGAAATTGCGTCGGGGGTGCTGTTTCTGGCATCGGACGAAGCTTCGTTTATGACCGGCGCTCACATAGTTATCGACGGTGGAGCGACTATCGATTAGAGGCGTTTGGCTCCGGGCGTGCGAGGCGCACTTGGTCGCATATGCAGCTCCGCGGGGCAGGGCGTTAGCTCCGGGCGTGCGAGGCGCACTTGGTCGCATTCGGCAGATCACGTTTAGCTGACGTTTGATTCGTGGATAGGGATTTTGCTTCGGCTACGCCAGAGCTTCGGATGCAGGCGAAGTCAACAGGCTCTGGCATGCCCCGCGGAGCTGCATAATGCGACCAAGTCGTTCGACGACGCCCGGAGCTAACGACGACG
>CAYLWG010000051.1:0-1433 GCA_964387235.1 uncultured Dehalococcoidales bacterium | reverse complement strand
GCGTCGCCCAAGTTCTACGCCCGGCGACATATATAAGAAATACGTTTGTAGGAACTACACACAGCCTGGCATACGCGCAACTCGACACAGGCAACCGTAAAGATGCCCTAATCTGAGGATATGAAGCAGATATTTGGCTCCGGTCGACCCGACCGGCAACGTGGCGCGGTCGCTATTGAAGTGGCGATCATCACAATCGCTGGGCTTGCTGTCGCCGTGCTGGGTTCCGTCACATTGCTCGGATCGTCGTTTCTTGTCACTTCGAGTGGTTCAGGAATCATCAACGGAGGCATTACAAGTTCCGCATCGCAGCTAATCGTCAGAACCGGGGTGGTAGCGAGTAGTGGCGAAGTCGATGTCGATGGCAATAACACGATTCTGCTCAGTGGCGACGATGAACTGGCAGTCGTGAAGTTGAAATTTATAGTTGAAGTGACGGCCGTGGAAACGGTCGACTTAACGCCGCCGAACACGGTCGATGATACGCAAACCGACCCCGATTCGAGTGGCCTGAATCCACGAACGTTCATCGTTATCAGCTGGGATGAATTTACTACCAATTCCGCCCAGTGGACAGTTGCGTTCATGGGCGATTCGAACGGTGATTACATACTGGAAAAAGGTGAACGGGCAGAAATCACGGTGTGGCTGCACAAGTATGACGGGGCAAACGCGTTATACGACCTGGGCGCGGGCTCGTCGGACGGCTACGTCGATACCGCTACCGAACTCCTTCAGAAACTTGATAGTTTCACTCTCGAAATCCTCGTAGGCGGCTCAACGTCACTTGTGCTCGAACGTACCCTGCCGTACGAACTGGGAACATCCGATCTTCTGGACTGATCGGCTCAAGTGATGTGGCAGGTTGCACCAGAGTTGTTTTCGGTGTGCCTCGGGAGTTAGTGGGGGAATACCTCTAGTCACAGCCGTACATTTTGATGACTATGAATCAAGGGACTGGCCGAACGGGTCCCATACATCGTTCACCTAATAGGGTTGCAATCATGGGACGCAGAATAATTCGCCGCCGCCGACCGTCTACGTCGCGCCGCACGGTCGTACGCCGGGCAGCTGCTCCCGAGGCATCAGTTGCCTCCCAGCCGACGACTCCAAAGGGATCTTCGATACTGGTTGCCACTTCGAACTCGGTTCGAAACCTGATTTTGCCCAAGCTGGCGACTTTCGACGATATCTCACTTGCTGGCCTTGCCAACTCCCCCGATGTGGCACTCAAAATGCTCATCCAGGAGCATCCCGAAGCAGTGATACTCGACATCGACTTTGGTGGGCCTCTTGCAGGTCTTGATACGGCCAGGATGATGCAGAAGACCCGTGGGCAAGCAGCGATCTTGATGCTCGTGACGGAAATCGATCCCGAGAATCACCATGCCGAGTCGCGTCGTTTCGGCTCATCGTGGAGTTACATGAAGAAA
>CAYLWG010000050.1:0-15955 GCA_964387235.1 uncultured Dehalococcoidales bacterium | reverse complement strand
CGCCAACCCCAACACGTTCAATCCGCAAAACACACACAATGAGACAGGCTCCAGGAGTCGGGAAATCCAATCAGACAGCATCGCTTGTCAACGTATTTTGAGATGACTACTTAGCCCTCAAAGAACGGGTTGTGACTACAGAGCGGCAACTCGCACTAATTCGATTTCCCGAGCGAAGTCCGCGGAGCCGAGGGACCTCAACGGATACATGGGTCGAACTGACACACCAATCGATGTGGAGATGGAAGCACTCACCCGGCAGCTCAAGTCTTAACCCGCGAGGTCCCTCCACAGGAGTCGGGAAATCAGGTTGTTGCGGAGTCGGAAATGTGGGATGTTTCGCGGAGAGAACGTGACCACGCTGGGTGAACGAGCGGGGCGGCTGGTCAGAGAGTCAAAAAAGCCAATCAAAAAAAGGTTTTCAAAGGCCCAACAGCTTGGCCGCGTTACCACCGAGAACCTGCTGCGACCAGGCAGGGTTTAGCCCGGACTGTCGAAATTCGTCCAGCGCACGCCGCTGAATCACCAGCGGAAAATCGCTTGCAAACAGGATTTTCTCGACCCCAACCGCCCGCGCCGCAACATCGAACACCTCGGGGCGGTACAGGAACGGGGATGCCGCCGAATCGAAATACACGTTCTTAAGCGCCGACTTCACCTCGGGCATTAATCCGTAAAAAGGCAGCCCACCGCCGAAGTGACTGAATATGAAAGTGTTGTTTGGGAAGGCGATAACCAGCGCCATCAACAAATCGGGCGTCACCGTACCCTTGCCGGGATAACGGTGCCCCACAGGCTCCGATGCGTGCATCAGAATCGGCATTCCAAGCTCTTTTGCAGCGTCGAACACAGGTGCCAGCGCCGACATGTCGGCATCGAGAATTCCCTGGGTATCCGGGTGCAGTTCCCCAACACCCTTCGCACCAGCTTCATGGCACCGATGGACTTCGGCAACCGCCTCATCTCCCCAGAGCGGGTTCACACTGCAAAACGCAACGAGCCGGTCGGGGTGTGAACGGGCTGCCTCCAGGTTGTAGTCGTTAGATTCACGGGCGATACCGGGGTCGGTCCAGCCGAACCCTGCACAGACCGATAAATCAATGCCTGCCTGGTCCATCGATGCAAGCAGTTGCTCCGTCTGCACGATCTTCGCCTCCGGGTTGGCGAAAAGGCTGCGGAACGTGGCATCGGCCCGTGAAATGCGCTCGCGGTCAAGCCCGAACGCTGGCGGAAGCACATGCGTGGATGTGTCGATAATTCGGGAACTTGAGGTTCGGTCAGTCGTGGTTTGCAGGGAATTGGGCATCGTGTTGGGTTGGTGAGTTTTGCCGGGCCATCGTTACACTGAAAGGGTACTGCGCCCGTCCAGTCTGGATGCACCGGGCGGAATTTTTATTGAAATTGCGGCGACTCTGTTGACATGATTGAAAAACGTTTCGTTCAGACGAAGTAACGTTGGCACTGTCATTCGGCTCTGCTCAGGACAAGCAAATTCAGAACGACAATTTCTGTCTGTTGGCCCTGAATCATGTCATCAGAGCCAACTGCGGCCAGGGCGCAGCTGCCCACGAACAACAATTCGGAAAAGGGGCGAAGAACACAGATGGTCTCGATGATAAGGGACGATGGGCGGGTTATGACCCAGCCCGATATTCCACACGCCGAACCCAGAATGGGCAAAGTAGCGGTTATCTACACGACGCCCGAAACCGTAATTGAAGATTACGCAAGGCTAATGGACCTCGCCGATTACCAGACGGCCCTCGTTCCCAACATCGACACGTTCCTAAAGGTAAACATTTCGTGGCAGCACTACTACCCCGCCTGCTCATCCGCGCCGTGGCAGATCGACGGCGTTGCACAGAAGATGCAGGCCGACGGCTTCGACAAACTAACCGCCGCCCATAATGGCACGGTAGTAGTGAATGCCGATGAAGGCCGTGCGGCAAACAAGCACGGGGTAGTCGAAGACCGGCTCGGACTGGGCCATGTGGTGCTAGACGTACCCCCGGTCAAGTGGATTCCGTACAAACCCACTGCAAAAATGCTGGTGCTCGACGATGTTTATAAAGACGGCCTGTACATCCCCGAAGTATTCCCCGGCACGAACATCGTTCAACTGCCGACCGTAAAGACGCACGTCTTCACCACCATGACCGGCGCAATGAAAAACGCCTTTGGCGGGCTGCTACACCGGTATCGCCACTGGACCCACGCCGTCATTCACGAAACTCTGGTCGATCTATTGCAGATTCAGAAAGAGATTCACTCAGGCCTGTTCGCGGTGATGGACGGCACGTTCGCAGGCGACGGGCCAGGCCCGCGGGCGATGCGTATCCACACGAAAAACGTGATTCTCGCTTCGGCCGACCAGGTGGCGATCGACGCCGTGGCTGCGAAAATGATGGGGCTCGACCCAATGTCGATTCCGATGATCCGCATCGCTCACGAAATGGGCCTCGGGGTGGGCAAGCCTTCAGAAATCGAAGTGGTTGGCGACGATATCGCAGATGTGAACTGGAACTTCGCCGATAGTGAACAGACGCTGGCATCGCGGGGCCAGAAACTGATCTATCACGGCCCACTGAAGCCACTCGAAAAGGTTTTGCTCAGATCGCCAATCGCGCCGTGGGCCTACTGGGCCTCGAACGTGTATCACAACAAGTTCTGGCTGCCACGAATTGGCCGAAAAAGGGTAAACGAAGCAATGAAAACCCCATGGGGCAAACTCTTCGAGAGCTACTAGGGCCCCTACGCCCCCGTGGGCGGAGTGATTGGCCCATCGCCGTGGCCTTCGTGCATGTTCGGGTCGTTGTGAGAAAACACCCCGAGGTCGCGTCCCTGGTGAACATGTATCACCAGGTCGTCGCGTTCAACCCCTATCGCGTCCGTCAGATCCTCATCAATCATCGTCATCAGTTCCTGAATCGCTTCCTGCGTCAGGGACTCCGACACAACCAGCGTGCCGTGAACTATTCCCGGAACAAAGTGAAGATCCAGCCTGCCTATCGACTTGCCATCCTCGAGAATCGTGTAGCACTCGCCGGTGGCAGTGCGGACCTCTCGTTCAAAGTAGTACTGCGCCATGCTGATTACTGCCTGATCTGGCCCTGCCCGCGGACCTTCCACTTGTAACTGGTAATTTCCTTAAGACCCATAGGCCCGCGTGCGTGCAGCTTGCTGGTCGAAACCGCAACCTCTGCGCCAAGCCCGAATTCAGCACCATCGTTGAAGCGGATCGACGTGTTTGCAAATACGGAAGCAGCATCAACCTCGTTAAGGAAACGCTCCGTCGCCTCGGTATCGGCCGAAATAATTGCCTCAGAGTGCCCGGAACCATATTCGGCGATATGCGCCAGTGCATCGTCCATCGTATCGACTATCTTCACCGAAGCGATCAGTGCAAGAAATTCCGTGCCGAAATCGTCGGAGCGGGCCAGTGTAATTTTGGCGCCGCCCGAAAGAGCATCGAGAACACTCATTGCGCGGCCATCGGCCCGTAGTTCCACATCGTGAACGCCAAATTCCGCGGCCAGCCGGGGTAGAAACTCCCTGGCGACCGCCTGATGCACCAGCACCGTATCGAGTGCGTTACAAACAGTGGGCCGCTGAACCTTGGCATTCACCACTATCGCGAGTGCATCGTCGAGATTAGCTTCGGCATCAACATATGTGTGGCAAACACCGACACCGCCAGTAATGGCGTGCATTCTTGCGTTTTCGCCCACAAAATTGACCAGATCGGCACTTCCGCGGGGAATCATCAGGTCGATCACATCGTCCATCTCGAGCATTTCTTTGACGAGCGCACGATCGGTCGATTCGATGAACAGCACCACATCGCGCGGGATTCCAGCACTTTCGATAGCATCTTTCACGATTCCCGCGAGTACTTTGTTGGTGAGGATGCACTCCTTACCGCCACGAAGAATCACGCCGTTGCCCGACTTCAGGCACAGTGCAGCGATATCGATCGTGACGTTCGGACGGCTTTCGTAAATAACCCCAATTACGCCGAGCGGCACACGCACTCTCTGAAGATGAAGACCGCTCGGCAGGTCGCGCTGCTCAAGAATTTCGCCAATCGGGTCTTCCAGGGCGGCAATACTGCGGGCAGTATCGGCCATATCCTTCACGCGGGCCTTATCCAACATCATCCGTTCAAGCACATGGAAATCGAGCCCGCCCCGCTTCGCAGCATCAAGGTCCTGCTCGTTGGCGCTTAGTATCTTCTCGCTGTTTGCCTCTATCTGTTCGGCAATAGCAGCAAGTGCGGCATTTTTAACATCGGCAGGCGTAGCTGCTAATCGACGGGCCGCGGCTTTTGTCGCCAGGGCCTGGTTGTGGAGTGTCTGTGCAGTGGTTGTCATCTCTTTAGCAGTTCGCAGTATTTATGAAAAATTCGCCAGTTACGCGGGCCAGTCAAGCGAGGTTGAACACCTCTCCACGGGGAGAAAGTCAGGCTGATTCACGGTAAAAAAATCAACCTCGGCCTGCTTCGCCTCTCTCTCTCTAAGGCAGTGCCATATTGTTGCGGTGAATTACTTCGTCTCCGTAATAGTGTCCCAGAAGTTCGGGAAGTACTTTCGAATTCTTGCCCTTTATCAGTTCGACATCGCCTGAAGGATACGAAGCCAGCCCCCAGCCAATCGTCGTCCCATCAGTTTCCGTTACCTCAATGATATCGCCCCGCTCGAACGGGCCGGAAACCGTCACGATTCCTACGGGCAGAAGGCTGTTACCACGGTTCCTGATGGCGTTGGCCGCACCGGTATCGACGGCAACACTGCCACGGTGTTCGGAACGACCTGTCAGTATCCAGCGTTTTCGACTTTCCCGGCGTGATACTCCCGGCTCGAAACGCGTGCCGATCTTTTCACCATTGCAGATCGATTCAACAACTCCCGTAACATGGCCCGAAGCGATGATCATCGGAATTCCTGAGTCCATCGATAGACGTGCCGCCTCGAGCTTGCTCTCCATCCCACCGCTGCCGCGGTTGTCGTGAGGGCCGCGTGCGGCGCTTTCAATATCGCCGTTTATCTCTCGGACATTCGAAATCAGCACAGCCTCCGAGTCGATATGTGGGTCGGTCGTGAACAGACCCTCCATATCGCCGAGCAGTATCAGCAAATCGGCATCCACCGCGTTCGCCACCATTGCGGAAAGGCGGTCGTTATCGCCGTAAACCTCGCCCGCCAGTTCATCAATGGCAACAACGTCGTTTTCGTTCAGAATAGGCACCGCACCAATAGAAAGCAGTGCTTCAAGCGTATTGCGCACATTCAGGTAGCGGGCACGACTTTGCAGGTCGCCGCGTGAAATCAACGCCTGAGCCACTTCTATGCCATATTCGGCGAAAATTTCCCCGAACCTCATCATCAACTGCGGCTGACCGAGCGCGGCCAGTGTCTGCCGGTAGGCAATCGTCCCGCGCTGAAGCCTGCCCTTGCCAGGTGTCTTCGACAGGGGACTACGACCGGCGGCCACGGCCCCGGAGCTAACGATCAGGACTTCAATTCCCGTCGCCTTCACAGCCGCAACCTGCTGGAATATCGCGCTGATGGTATCGAGGTCGAGCGAGTCATTCCCGCCCGTGAGCAGGTTCGTGCCGAGCTTGAGGACAACACGCTTCGGCCGCTTTGGTCGCTTCGCCTGCGTCGGGCGAGTGGACAGGTTGTGATCCGACCCTGTTGTTTTTCGCGATGCCATCAGATGATTGTCTCGCAGAGATATCGTGGCTGCCGAGATAGCGGCCGAAAATAGGTGTGGTTATTTTGTATCGGCGGCACACCCCGGTGCTAGCATTGAACGGCACCAAGACCACCGGTTTTTCGTCCGATGGTCGTTTTGGTGTGCTGGTCATGGGTTGTGGCCAACTAAATGAAATACCCGAACAATGGGTATTCGGAAGTGTGAATGAGTCTGTCGGGGTTGCTCCCGCTGCTCGGCGAGACCGAGCAGTTTGCGGCGCTTCTAAATAGCATCCGCGCCCAAAGGGCACGGGCTGCGGCGATAGCGCCAGACCCGGCCACCGAATATGTGGTGGCGGCACTCTGGCGCGAGTGTGACGCGCCGGTTTTCGTACTAACACCGAACCCTGAATCGGCCAGAAAACTTCACGACCGGCTGTTTACCTGGCTTGGCGACAACGCCCCGGTATTCCACTTCTCCGAATCGGAAGACATCCCATTTGAACGGTATGTGCCCGATCTCGGCGCAAGCCACCAGCGTCTTCGTGCGCTCGCCGCGCTGCGGGGCGAAGTGAAAGGCGTGAAGCAACCACTTGTCGTGGCATCGGTCAACGCAGCGGCCCAGGCAACGCTTGAACGGGCAGCGTTCGATTCATCGACCCACTCGCTCAGTGTGCGGAACAGGATCAACCTCAATCAGCAGGTCCGCCAGTGGATAGAGATGGGTTATGTCCACGAACCCACAGTCGAAATACCCGGCACCATCTCAAAACGGGGTGGAATCCTCGATATATTCCCGGTCTCTCACGATAGGCCGGTTCGCATCGAGTTATTTGACGACGAGATAGAAAGCATCCGTTATTTCGACCCCGGCACCCAGCGGTCGGCTGGCAGGGTTCGCACCATCACCATCCCTCCCGCACTCGAAACACTCCCCCGGCTTGCAAACGAAGAACGTGTGCAAGAATTGCTCGGCGGGATGGATCTGGCCGGTACATCAGAGGAAGCGCAACGACGCATCCCGTCGGAACTCAGCCACATGCTTGCGGGCGAAGTTCTGAATGAAGCTTCGTTCTACGCGGGGTTCTTCAACCTCGGGAACGTTTTCGATTACCTGCCCCCCGAGAGCCTGATGATCGTCCTTCGGCCCAGCGCGATCGAGGAGACGTCCCGCTCGCTCGACCGCCGACTGGCCCAGCTGCGTAAAACGAAAGAAAAACGTGGTGACGTGCCGGTTGGCTTCGCACAACCGCATATCGAGTGGGGATTTATATCGGACGCCATGAACGCCCGGCCAAAGAGCGTGACTCTCTCGCCGTGGGGTATCGATTCCGAACTTCCCAGTGGCTCACTCGCACTGCCGATCAAGCCGTCGGCCCTGTTTGGCGGCGGGGTAGAAAAAGCAATCGAAGTCGTAAAAAGCGGCATTGCTGAAAAGAAGCGGACAGTAGTCATAACCAATCATGCGCAGCGGTTCCACGAACTAGCGCAGGAAATGGACGTGAAAACTGCCCTGGTCAAGACCATAGATTCCGTTCCCGAACAAGGCGAAGTCAATGTCATCGCAGGTCACCTGCTCAACGGGTTCTCGATAGATGCTACCGACGGCACGACCGTCTCGATAATGAGCGATGCCGAAGTCTTTGGCATCCAGAAAGAACGCCGCCGTGTTCGCAAGCGACCCATTCGCAAGGGCCCCGCTCTCGAACAACTCAAGCCCGGTTCGTATGTAGTTCACATCGAACACGGCGTGGCCCGGTTTGCCGGAACGAAGGTCATGGGTTCCGAAGGCCAGGAATATCTGGTCCTCGAATATGCCGAAGACGACAAACTGTACGTCCCGACAGATCATCTGGACCGGATACAGCTCTACCATGGCACCGCCGACGCTGCGCCGAAACTCACTCGTCTTGGCACGCAGGAATGGAACAAGGCACGGGCAAAGGCGAAGCGGGCAACCGAGCAACTCGCCGGCGAGTTAATAGCCCTTTACGCCTCGCGGCAGGTAGCGACGGGCTTTGCTGCCACTCCCGACACGCCGTGGCAGGATTCACTCGAAGCCAGCTTCCCGTACGAGGAAACGCCCGATCAGCTAACGACAATCGCAGCCGTGAAGGCCGATATGGAATCGTCAAGTCCGATGGACCGCCTCGTATGCGGCGATGTTGGTTACGGCAAGACAGAGATCGCCCTGCGAGCCGCTTTTAAGACCGTTCAATCGGGACGACAGGTGGCAATTCTGGTTCCGACGACCGTGCTTGCCCAGCAGCACCTCGAAACATTTTCCGACCGCCTCGAACCGTTTCCGGTTGCGGTAGAAATGCTTTCAAGGTTCCGCAGTGACAGGCAGCAAAAAGCGATTATCGAGAAGGTCGCTGCGGGCAGTATCGACATTGTCATAGGCACGCACCGGTTGCTTCAAAAAGATGTCCAGTTCAAAAATCTGGGACTCGTAATCATCGATGAAGAGCACAAGTTCGGTGTCTCGCATAAAGAACGACTCAAACAACTGCGCACCCAGGTCGATGTAATGACGCTGAGTGCCACGCCAATTCCGCGAACACTGCACATGTCGCTTGCTGGCGTGCGCGATATGAGCACAATCGAAACGCCGCCAGAAGAACGGCTGCCGATTAAGACCTATGTTTCGGAAGAGAGCGACGACCTCGTCCGCGAGGCCATTCTGCGGGAACTCGACCGGGGAGGCCAGGTTTTCTACCTCCACAACAGGGTCAAAGACATCGAGCTTGTAGCGAACAAAATTCAGAAACTCGTGCCAGAAGCCAATCTCCAGATCGGTCACGGCCAGATGCCCGAGGACGATCTGGAACGGGTAATGGCCGAGTTTGAACGTGGCGAGTTCAACGTATTGCTATGCACCACGATCATCGAATCGGGATTGGACCTGCCGAACGCCAACACGCTGATAGTCGATCGCTCCGATATGTTTGGCCTGTCTCAGCTTTACCAACTACGTGGCCGAATCGGCCGCGGGGCCAACCGCGCATACGCCTACCTGATGGTCCCGCGGGGCAAACAGTTGACCGAACAGGCCGAACAAAGGCTCAACACGATTCTTGCGGCAACTGAACTTGGAGCAGGTTTCCAGATAGCTTTGAGAGACCTCGAAATACGTGGAATCGGAAACCTTCTCGGAGCCGAACAGTCGGGTCAGATTTCCGCCATCGGGTTCGATCTTTACACGAAACTTCTGGCTGAAGCCGTTCGCCAGCTAAAAGAGGCCGACAACAAAGACGGTTCGGCACCGCCGCCCGCCCCTGAATTCTCAACAGTGAGAATCGATATCGGCATTGATGCAAGAATTCCTGATAGCTACATCGAGGATCTTGCACAGCGACTGTCGATTTACCAGCGGCTTGCAAGGATTCGAGACGAGTCGGAAATCGATGACCTCGACGAGGAGATTCGAGACCGCTTCGGCCCGATGCCCACTCACGTTAAGTTGCTAATGAAAACGGCGAGAATGCGCGTGATGGCCGAGCAGGCCGGTGTCGAGCTTGTTATTGCGAAAGAAACACGGGCGACACTGACTCTGAAAGAACCCACAGGCGGCGCACGCGACCCGCTCCAGAAGCAACTCGGGGCCGGTGTTGATGTTGGTCACATGCAGATAAGAGTCGAGATTGACCGCGATGACCCCGAGTGGATAGACGAGTTGATGGCTGTTCTGGAACAGGTAAAGATGTTTCGAGAACACATGGCAAGGATGCTAGAAATGATGGCAGAGTCCTCGCTCGCATCAGAGTCAGTAGCCGCTGGATGAACCGGCAGACCGCCATCGCTGAATGGCGGTCAACCAATCCCGACCGGCGTACCCGCAATACTCGTACTCATGTACCCTGCGACCCGAACTATCCCAGAAAACCCGTAAAAATCGCAGCGGAGCAAGCATGGGTGCAAAACGACCAAAAACGCCTGAAATTACGATTATCGGATGCGGCACGCCAACGCCCATGCCCGACCGGTTTGGCTCATCGTATGTGGTGCAGGTTGGCGATGAAAAACTGCTCTTCGATTGCGGGCCGGCCACCACGTGGAAGCTCGCGCGGGCGGGCATTTCGACCACAGAAATCGACGACGTATTTTTCACCCACCACCACTTCGATCACGATGCCGATTTCCCGACTTTTATCCTGACCAGGTGGGACCAGATGATCCCGACCGACAAAACACTGAACGTTTATGGCCCCCCGCTCACCGAAGAATTCACCGACGGCATTCTCAACGAGGATACCGGGTTGTTCAGACACGACTGGAAGGCACGGGTGCATCATCCCGGATCACAGATAACGTTCTCAGCCCGCGGGGGCAAGCTGCCGCGCCAGAAGCCTGATGTCGATGCCCATGACATGGAGCCTGGGCTTATAAAATCGGGGTCGAACTGGGAAGTTACGGCAGCCCGTGCCGAACATGTCCAGCCGTATCTGGACTCACTCGCCTATCGTATCGATACTCCTGATGGGTCGGTGGTTCTCACTGGCGACACGGCGCCTTGCGATTCGATTACCGAACTTGCGCGCGGGGCCGACGTGCTGATGATGATGTGCTGGGAATCGCATGATCGCATGGGCGGAAACGATCACGGACTTGCCTCGTCGTCGATACTCGGCGCGGCCGAAACTGCAGCCGAAGCCGGGGTGAAACAACTCGTCATGATCCACATTGGCGAGCGACTTACGACTGCCGAAATGAAAGGCCCACGCGAAATCGAAGCGGCGCAGGCATGGAACGGCAAGCTCATCTGGGGTGAAGAAATGATGAAAGTCCCCTGGCCCGTGTGACGCGTCGTGGTGACATGGCCTCCTGGCCCCTGTTGAGGCACCCTGATTTCGCTGGATACCGGTTCGCTTCTGGGCTGCCCACAGACGGTCGCATGGCGGGCCATCTGGACTGCTTGTTGCTGGCAGTGATTTCGTCGCAAGTGCCCTCCGAAAGTACGTAACGCATGAGCAACCTGCTCCGCGGGAGGGCGGCAATCAATACCATCGTGCAACGCGCAGATTCCGTCTGAAATGTCCAGTGATCCGACCTTGCCCCCCGGAACATACATCTCGCAGCGGTGAGCGATAAAGAAAACGGATACCACTCGACACCTGTGTGATTCATATCGTCGAAAACGGTTAAGTTTTGGTGTAATTCAGGCTGAAAAGCAACGCTCACCCAGATGTTCACGGATTCCTCACACCACTCTGAGTAGGATTTATACAGTAAATTTTGCCGTCTGGCGATTTTCGCCTGGCATGCGTTTTACTCAGCCAAGGATGTTCTGTTCTGTCAAATTTCACAGTACCAACATTGGAATTTCAGACGAATGACAGGGTTTATCGCGATCTCGTGGAGTCGTCAAGCGAGTTGTTCTGGTGCTGTGATGCCGAGGGACGCTACACGTATTTGAACGCGGTGTGGGAGCGAATTTACGGTTACCCGATCAATGAAATGCTCGATCGGTCCTTTACCGAATTACAGTTGCCTGAAATTGCCAGAGACGACAGGAACGAACTGTTCCGCCGCCTTGCGGTCAGCCCGGTCATCGATCACGAAATACGCCATATAACGAAGTCCGGACGGGAGATTGTACTTCTCCTCACCGCTCATCCCGTAAACAACTCTGATGGCGTTCTTATCGGGGCGATGGGAACTGCGCGCGACGTTACCGACGAACGCAGGGTGTCGGCCAATCTTCAGGTCAGCCCCCGCCCTCACATGGAGACCAGCGACAGCATGATAGTCGCTGACGTCAGTGGCATCATCACGCTGGTCAATGCGGCGACGGAAAAAATGTTTGGGCGTAACCGAGATGAACTGGTCGGGTCCCCAATCACAGTGCTAATGCCAGAGGAATACCACGGCGTTCATTCAGCCGGCTTGCGGAATGTCGATAAACGGGGCGCAACCTATGTTCATGGCACTCTTGGCGAAGTCGAAGGTCTACGGGCAGACGGAACCCGTTTCCCAATCGAACTACAGGTATCACGGATTGTTGGAGGTGATTCGGCTGCTTTCGTAACCATGATTAGCGATATCACAGATCGCAGAAATCTTAAAGAAGCGGAAGAGAAATTGCGCATTCGTGTCGCCGCCCTGGATGCCGCCGCCGATCAGGTGGTTATTACCGATCCAGATGGGAAAATCGAGTATGTCAACAGGGCATTCTCCGGGGAGACCGGCTATGAACCGGAAGAGGTGATTGGCAGCAACCCACGGATTTTGAAATCAGGCTTTCAGGACTCCGATTACTACCGTGATCTCTGGAAAACGGTGAGGTCCGGAAAGGTGTGGAGTGGCACGCTTATCAACCGGCGGAAAGACGGTACAGAATACCCGGAGGAGATGACGATAACACCGGTAATGGGTGATGACGGTGAGGTGTTCAGGATGATCGCCATCAAGCGAAATATTGCGGAAAAACTTCGGCTAATGGCCGTAAAACGGGAAGCTGAAGAATCGCTTCGCGTGGCGACCGAACGGGAAGCTGCCCGTGAATTGGAAGCCGAAAACAGCGAATTACAACGGATCAACGAAGCGCGGAGCGAGTTCCTGTCAACGGTCTCGCACGAATTACGCACTCCCCTCACGTCAATGATGGCGTTTTCAGAAATTCTTCGACACAACAAAGAAAACAATCTTACTGCTACGCAACTAAAACACCTGGAACTGATTAGCAAGGGAGGACATCGCCTTGAAGAGATGATCACCGACCTACTGGACGTCTCACTCTCTGAAACCGGTCGGTTCAGGCTGGAGCCAATGCCGTTCGACCTTAGGGAGATGATAGAGGAGGTTGCAAACTCATCCGTATCTGTTTTTGATAAGCGGGGTCAGAGTCTCATTATTACCAATCTTCCCGATCCAACATGGATGGACGGCGACCGAAGCCGCGTTATGCAGGTGTTCAACAACCTCCTCTCCAACGCTGCGAAATATTCGCCTGATGGAGCGTCGGTGGAATTGGTGGCGACAGTCGAGCAAAATATCATACAGCTGGTATTTCGAGATCACGGTATCGGTATTTCTCACGAAGACCAGCTAAAACTGTTCGCTCCGTTTTTTCGTGCCGGGAATCAAAAAACACGGAGTGAATCCGGGACTGGTCTCGGTCTTGTTATCGTGAAAACAATTGTTGAATTGCACGGCGGCCACATCAAACTTGAGAGCCAGCAGGGCGTGGGAACAACCGTACGAATCTGGTTGCCTGGCATTCTGTCTGGCCCCCCGGGTCATGTGCCGGATGCCGATGCAGCTTCGGCGACAGCTTCACCACCATTCTAAAAAACCGCCCGGTTAACCCCTACAAGGATATTTTTTGAGGTTATTGCGTGATGTACGCGGACGCCCCGAATGCGTCCCGACCCCTGGAGCCTGTCTCATAACCCCCTCTCCTTTGGGAGAGAGCTGGGGTGAGGGGAAAGTTGATTTTAGGAAATACCGTTCGAAAGCATCTACCCTCTGGTCGAAAACATTCCCCTCAACCTAACCTTCTCCCCAAGGAGAAGGAATTAACCGCACTGGTCGACACTTATGAGACAGCCTCCCTGCGGAGGGATCCGGGGTGTCGCGAGCGCGTTGTCGCACCTGACCAGCAGCAGCGATCACTCAACAAAACGCCTGGACGATTTAGCTGGCCGCTATGGAGCGGCCCATCCCCAGACCCCTCGACTCCGCTCGGGACGCGTTGGCTCGTCGCTGGGCGGGCAGCACCAGAACCGCTTTCGGTATCAGTCCCCGTTCGACTTCGACCAGAGTTAGCATGTTCTCGCAATGACCACATCTGACAAGAAATATCCAAACACGACCCCGCTTGAAATCATCGTCGAGAGCAACCGCGAAATGGTCGCACGCGACGGCGTTACACTGCGGGCCGACGTGTATCACCCGGCGGACAACGGGCAATACCCGGCGCTCGTCTGCCGCACTCCCTATGAAAAGCTAACACCCCGATATACAGAAATTGCCACCGATCTTGCGCAGCGCGGTTACTGCGTTGTGCTGCAGGATTTCCGGGGTCGGTATGCCTCGGACGGAGATTTCGAGTGGATGTGGCGTGAACGGACCGAGACCCACGACACCGAAGACGGCTACGACACCATCGAGTGGGCCGCGAAATTGGAGTGGAGCGATGGCAGGGTGGGCACATGGGGCCACTCGAACGCCTCATGGGCCATCTGGATGATGCTCGATTCACAGCCTCCGAGCCTGGCATCGACACTCGCCAGTGGAATTTCGCAAAATATCCTTGACATAAATTTCGGTATCTTCGAAACGGGTCGTCGGCTCGATTGGACATACATGATGGCCGCCGATATGCGCCGCAGGGCCGAACTTACCGATGGCCCAACGACACCGGGCGAGGCATCTAAACGCTGGAACGAAGTCGAACGCGGTAAGTACGTTTGGTGGCTACCGCTTGGCGATATTCCAGACGAAGTTTTTTCGGAGTTGAACGATCAGTTACAGGAATACCACCGCAATCAGAACAAAGAATTCCAGCATTTCGATGATGTACACGGGAAGATAAAGACGCCGGTGTACCAAATCACAGGATGGTGGGATCGGCTGATAGGCACTGTCGATAATTTTTCCGGTATTACCAGAAACGGGCCAAGTGAACTCCGCGATAAACACCGGTTAATCATCGGGCCGTGGGGTCACGATGCCACCGAGTTTATTGGCAAGATCGGCCCTATCGACTACGGGCCAGATGCGGCGACTACTTACTACGATTTGATTGCCCGCTGGTACGATTTCGATCTCAAGGGCATCGATAATGGCATTGCCGACGAAGACCCGGTACAGCTATGGGTGCTGGGCGAAAACAGGTGGCGTGGCGAGAAAGAGTGGCCCCTTGCCCGCACCGAGTTCACGAATTTCTACCTACATTCTCAGGGCAGTGCAAATACGGTGGGCGGCGACGGCTCGCTCTCGCTTGAATCGGCTTCAGGCGACGAATCGGGGACGGACGAGTACGACTATGACCCACGCGACCCGGTGATGAGCCTGATGCGGGCCGATGCGCAGGCAGCACCGGTCGATCAGGCCCCGCACGACCATCGCAAAGACATTCTTGTTTACGACTTTCCTGTGTTCGATTCGGAAATTGAAGTCGTTGGGCCGGTTTCGCTCAAACTGTGGGCGGGAACAGACGCCCCCGATACCGACTGGACCGCCAAACTTGCGATTGTGTATGAAGACGGCCTGGCGGTGAACCTGACATACGGGATCATGCGGGCGCAGTACAGGAACGGGTACGAAGACCCGACATTGCTGGAACCCGGCGAGGTGTGCGAGTACACGATCAAGCTGAACCCGATTGGCTGCCTGTTCAAGCCGGGTCAGCGGTTGCGGCTTTATGTTTCGAGTTCAGACTTTCCGAACTTCGATCGGAATCACAACACGGGCAAAGACTACTGGTCGGATGCTGAACTTCGAGTCGCGCACCAGACGATTTTCCATACGGGTGACCGCCCATCACACCTGGTATTGCCAGTAATACCGAGGGGATAACGATCCCCGGCAGACCAGTTAGTCAGTCAGCGCGGCGGGCCGCGGGTATTCTGAGATACGGGCCGAACGCGGCACTTACAAAATTCTTGCCAGATAGGTGATATGACTTCCAGTAACGACAATTATTTCGAGCAGGTCAGGGCGTCGGGCCGTGTTTTCTCGTTCCTTGGACTGATGCTCGGTATTACCGGTGGAGCGGTGAGCGGAGTGGCGATCAAGGGCCTGATCGGCGATCCGGTCGTCTCTGGCGGGAATGCTGTTGCGTTTTACGGTACGTTCAGTGCCAGTGCACTTATCACTTTTTTCGTGATGCTCAACTACTTGACGATGAATTTACAGATCACGAAAGATGGACTGGGCATTAAATTCGGCATGAAGTCTGCCTCGGTAAAACTCGATCAGATCGTCGCTGTGCGGGTGGCCGAGACTAAGTCGAGGATGTCGCGCGCAATGAGCCAGAACGGCAGCAAAATTTCTAAGTTATGGACAGTTCTGGGGGTTGGAACCGGAATCGAAATCGATATTTCGTCTGGCAGAAACGGCGGTGAAGGCGGCAGCGGCAAAACCGAGACATGGTTCATATCGTCGCGTGACCCCGAGAAGTTACGCGAAAACCTCGCTGCGGTGACAGAAAATCTTCCTTCGGCATGACGAAAGCGCCGGGTTCTCCGGCATTTGCAACTCCGCCCCGGGTCGGCATACGCAACCCCGCCCTGGGTCCCTCGACTCCGCCGACTCCG
>CAYLWG010000049.1:7190-16427 GCA_964387235.1 uncultured Dehalococcoidales bacterium | reverse complement strand
CTGGACCTGACTCTGGAACCGTCTGAACTCGGAACTGTCGATATCGAAATTCCCGGCGATATAAGCAGCGCAGCATTCTGGATGATCGCCGGAATATGTCACCCTGATGCTGAAATTCTTATAAGGAACGTGGGTGTCAATCCGACCCGCGCTGGCATCATCACGGCACTTCAACAGATGGGGGCGAACCTTTCGCTGATCGATGAACGGGATGTCGCTGGCGAGCCGGTTGCCGACATTCTCGTGAAAACAAGCCAGCTTAAGGCGATAGAGGTATCTGGCGATATCGTTCCGCTATTAATCGACGAAATACCGGTTTTGGCAGTGGCTGCGGCCGTTGCGGAAGGCACAACGGTTTTCCGTGATGCGGCGGAACTGAGGGTCAAGGAATCGGATCGAATCTCGGCCAGCGTTTCCTGGCTGAACGGCGCAGGGATTGACGCAGAGGCCACCGATGATGGCATGATAGTGTCCGGTGCCGGGTCGATACGCGGCGGGCAGTTTCAGAGTTACGACGACCATAGGCTTGCGATGAGTCTGGGTGTCGCGGGACTGATTTCTGATGAGCCAATCACCATACTTGACCCCGAGGTCGCAGGGATTTCCTACCCGGGCTTCTGGAAAACAATCGAAGGACTTGGCGGCTCGGTTGGATAGTGAATCGCGACTCAAAAAGAACGCACTCGTGGTTGTGATCTCCGGCCCCTCGGGCGTCGGCAAAGATGTGATGATCGACAGCATGATCGAATCGGGTCAGATCGGCTTCCATTTCACGGTTACGGCCACAACGCGAGCCCCCCGGCCCGGAGAGAGCGACGGGGTTAATCACCACTTCGTGACAGTTGACGATTTCATCAACATGATTGCGGCCGACGAACTGCTTGAGTGGGCGCAGGTGTACGACAACTACTACGGAGTGCCGAAGAAGCAGGTGCGCGACGCTCTGGACAGGGGCGATCACGTAATAATGCGTGTCGATGTGCAGGGCGCCAAAAGGCTTCGTGAGCTAATGCCTGATGCACTTTTACTGTTCATCGTGCCCCCATCGCTCGGTGTGCTTCAGAAACACCTCGAGAAGCGCGGTGTTAATACCGAAGAGGAAATGACAAAACGACTATCGGCGGCAGCGGAAGAGATAGGCAACTCGGGCCTTTTCGACTACACGGTCACGAACGAAGAAAACCTGTTGCATGAAACGGTCGATAAGGTTGTCGAAATTATCAGGGCCGAATCGACTAAGGTTCCGCCAAGAAACGTTGCCATTCTGTAACGGTTCACCCAATAGTATTTTCAGCCGTTGCCAGTGCCAGTGCTGATTTATTCGTCTACTTCGGGTCGTACGTGGTAATGGTGAACTGCTCTCGCTGCGCCGCCACGTACTGATCGGTAGTCATAATAGGCGGTTTCGACCCAGCAAGTGCCGCTACGGCCATCTGCGCACCGTTACCAAGCAAGTCCATGATCGTTGTCGTCATCACTTTTGCCGATGCAACTACAGCGCGGTCGTAATCTTCGATCAGATAGTCCTGACCATGCCCGATACCCGTAGTGGCGTTCACATAAGGGTGAATCACCGGCATGACCATGCTCAAGTCGCCCATATCTGTTGAACCACCACTGGTCTTATCGTTTGGAACGACATCGATCGAATCGTGTCCCAGAATGCGTCTCGCGTTTTGAACGAACAGGTCGCTCAACGCCGGATCCTGCTGTATCGGATGATACCCGGCTATCGTTTGCACTTCGACAGAGGCCCCCATGGCGAGAGCCCCGGCCCTGTAGCAGCGGATGACCTTCTCGGCTACCGGCTCGATTGCCGCGATGCTTTTCGCACGGACTCGGCCTTCGTAAAGTACCTCGTAAGGAACCGCGTTCACTGAAGTTCCGCCGTTCGTAATAATCCCGTGTACCCGCACGACATCGGACTCGCGGAAAGTCTCGCGTTGAGTATTAATCGCAAGATTCGCCAGCATAGCTGCCTGTAACGCGTTGATTCCCTGATCGGGCGAGCCCCCGGCGTGGGCCGATTTGCCGATGTACCTGACCTGATGGGAAACGTGTGCGTTTGAAGTACCGCCAATACTGAACGCCGCATCGCCATTCAGTGCTGAGGTGTGGACCATCATCGCCATGTCTACGTCGTCAAAAGTTCCGAGGCGGATCATTTCCTGTTTGCCCGAGAGAAATTCGATTTCTCCGTTAGCTTTCAGTGCCAGCCGCTCCGTTATATCGATGAACTCTTCCGCTGGCGTGATGATGAACGCAACGTTTCCAGCAAGTGAGTTCTGTATTTCGGGCGCGCTAAGAGCGGTTGCTACACCCAGCAATGCCCCGAACTGGGCGTGATGTCCGCAAGCATGGGCGGCACCGGTGTGGGAATCGGCACCGGGGTGTCCGGGTACTCTCAGGGCATCGAGTTCTGCTATCACTGCAACTGTCGGGCCAGAGTTCCCGCCCCGCAGCACGGCCTTCATTCCGGTTCTTGCAATTCCTGTTTCCACGCTGAGACCCAGTGCTTGCAGTTGTTCGAGTACATACTTCGCAGTTTTGTGCTCGTTGAATCCGGTTTCGGGGGTGCTGTACACCGTTCTGGCCGCGGCGATCAACTGGCGGTTCGCACCGTCGATCGACTTTAAAGCCAGAGCCCTCAGTTCAGTGTTTCTCGCACGGGTCATGCAGGCTATTCCTCGTAAGTAACATCTGAACGAAAACCGCGCATCCGGTCTAGGTATTCGCTGATAGTCATTGGTGCTTTGAATGCCCCTCTGATCTCGGCCCCTTTGGTGCCGTTTTCAGCAAGTAGGTCGATCACCGTCAGACCCATCGCCCTGCCAGCCTTGATTACCGCAAGTTCGTAGTCGTCGACCAGATAGTCGATGCCGTGACCGTTGCCACTTGTCGCATTGGCGGTGGGTTGAATTGTGGGAACTATCTGGCTCACATCGCCAACGTCGGTGCAGCCGGTCGTGTGTTCGAGTTCAATGATGCTGTTGTCGCCAACCATCGACGCGGCGTTATGGCGGTAAATCTTTGTGAGTCGTTCGTCGTACCGGGCAGGCAGATATCCGGGGTTCGTCTGAATCCGCACAGATGCACCAACCGCCAGTGCGCCCGCTCTCAGGGCACGGTCTACTTTTTTGGAGGCGTTAAGGATGGCTGGAACATTCGAGGCCCTGACGTATGTTTCAATCCGCACGTCGGCAGGAACCGAGTTAACTGCGGCACCGCCACGGGTAATTATCGGGTGAACTCTCACGGTGTCGGAGTCGCGGAAGGTCTCCCGCTGGGCATGGATGGCTGCCAGCCCGATCTGAGCCGCGTTAAGGGCGTTGATACCGAGATGAGGTGAGCCACCAGCGTGAGCGGCCTTCCCGATGTACTGCACGGTCTTCCCAATCATTCCGTTATTTGACCCACCAACTCCAAAAGTTCCAGCCCTCTCGCCACCAGTGTGGGTGAGCATCGCGATATCGACATCGTCGAAATGGCCGAGTCGTATGAACTCCTGTTTGCCGCCGAAGAATTCGATTTCACCAAGTTCGCGCAACGATTCCCGGTATTCGAGTTCTATGTACTCCTCGGCGGGAGTCGCCATGAAACTGACTTTGCCGGCCAGTCCTTTTTTCACCGATTCGTCCATCAGCCCGACAGCAACGGCAAGCATCGATCCTATCTGCACATGGTGTCCACAAGCGTGCGCTGCGCTGGTTATGGAATCGGCATGGAAGTGGCCTGGCACGATCAGCGAATCAAGCTCGCCCATTACCGCAATATGTGGTCCCGGCCTGCCAGTGTCGTAGGTTCCGATCACCCCAGTTTTCGCTACGCCGACCTGTACGTCCATGCCGTTTGCCAGGAACCAATCGGCAACCAGCTTCGAGGTTCTTTCTTCTCTAAAACCACTCTCCGGGTGATCGAGTATGTCGCGGGCGATACGCTCGAGTTCGTCAGCCCGGCCGTTGATCGCCTTGTTAAGGGAACTTTTGAGATCGGAGCGGTACGACATTGGGTGAAATTCAGGCCGGTTCAGGACGTGACCCTGTAGCTGGGCTCGGCATCTGATTGCCAGAGGCTTTGTGAATACTGTTCGGCGGCGAGTGTAGCAGTCACTATCGTCACGGACGTTGCGGTCGGAGCCGAATTGAACACAAGAATTCACCTATACTGGGCGGCCATGAAAAAAGTTGTAATCGCCCCTCAGGGGTTTAAAGAAAGCCTGACCGGCATGGAAATCGCCATCGCCATGTCGATTGGCGTGAAACGGGTGTGGCCGGGAGCCGAGACGGTTTTGATACCCGTTGCGGATGGCGGCGACGGCACGTTGCAGGCACTGGTCGATAGTTCAGGCGGAGAGATACGGACGGCCACGGTTGAGGATGCAATCGGTCGCCAGATCGATGCAGAGTGGGGTGCGCTGGGAGACGGTACTACCGCCGTGATCGAAGTTGCAAACGCCGTCGGCCTGGCGCGACTGACACTGGACGAACGCGATGTTCGCCGGGCATCGACTTACGGCGTGGGGCAACTGATCGTTGAGGCTCTGGACGCGGGCTTCAGTGAATTCATTATCGGCGTGGGCGGTAGCGCCACGAACGATGGTGGCGCTGGCATGGTGCAGGCGATGGGCGGTAAGTTGTCTGACACCGACGGACGCGAACTACCCCGCGGTGGCATCGCTCTGACCAACCTTGCGAAAATCGATATCTCAGGTCTGGATCCACGCATGGCCGATGCAGATGTGGTCGTAGCCTGCGATGTGAATAACCCGTTATGTGGCCCGCGGGGAGCTTCGGCGATATTCGGCCCTCAGAAAGGCGCAAACTCCGAGGATATTCGAGAGCTGGATGCGGCTCTCGCCAACTACGCCGAGGTGATAGCGACGGACCTTCACACAGATGTCGCAGAAATACCCGGCGCCGGGGCATCAGGCGGGCTGGGGGCAGGTCTTATGGGGTTCTTCGATGCACGACTGCGGCTTGGCGCCGATATCGTTATGGACGCGGTGAACATAGATGAACACCTGAAAGATGCTGATCTGGTCATAGTCGGTGAAGGCCAGTTCGACCGTTCGACTGTGTTCAACAAGTCGCCGGTCGCAGTTGCCCAGAGGGCTAAGATCAACGGGACGCCTGTCATTGGCGTCGCTGGCTCTCTGGGTGCAGGGTTCCGCGAGGTTCACGAACACGGCATTGATGCCGTGTTCAGTCTGGTCAACAGGCCGATGTCGCTAAAGACGGCGATGGAGGATACGAAACGACTGGTTGCTATCGCTACGGAAGAGGCATGCAGGGCAATCGAATTGGGACTTCGGATCTGATATCTGGTTACGGATGATCCAGTATCACCAGGTGTACTTCGAGCGGCCCGTGAATCCCGGTCACGATCGTGCCCTCGATGTCACCCGTTTTGCTTGGCCCTGAGATCAGGTTCATCGAACCCGACAACCTACCCGATAGAAATTCGTTCCGTTCCACTGCGAACAGTTCGTCGAGCGATTCGAGCACCTCACCCGGCCGAAGCACTGCTATATGTGTGGGTGGGGCGAGAGAGACCAGCCGCGACAGGCCTTTGCGGGGGTGTAGGACGACCGAGCCAGTCTCGGCTATGGCGTAATCAACTCCAGTAATCCCGATATCTGCGGTGAACACTGCTTTTTTGGCTTTTTCTCGTTCAGTCTGCCCATCGTCGCCAGCGATGCCGGTCGATTTGGTTAGATCGATGCTCGCTCCGGTATCCCGAATCGCTACGTCCAGTGGAATGTCGGTGAGTACGTCGTGTGATGATCGCAACACAGTTCGGGCGTTGAGTTTCTGGCATATACCGGCTATCAGTTCTGCGGCGTCCTCAGGGTTTGCAGCACGATGTACGTGCCAGCCAGTTTTCGCCGCCGCCAGAGCCATCGTCTCGATCAATTCGTTACCCTGTTCGGCGGCCACCGCCGTTGCCCGACCAGCCCTCTGCTTCGCACGTTCGTCGTTTTCAAATATCGAAGTTGCCAGGTCGGGCGAGGGCGTATGCACTTCCGTATGACCGAGAGCCCTTGTTACTCCCGCTATGAATTCAGAACGGTCGGTCATGGCCGGCCTCGCTTCGTGTTGTCGTCGTCCGCTCCCATGTGTTTGGCATTCCCGGGCGTGGAGCGTCTGGCAAGTCGCTTCTTTAGCGATTTTGCAGCCACTAACGGGAAGTCGCGGGTCGAGGTCCATCCTGAAATTGGTGGTGGGGCCTTCCTGATCCAGCCGTCCTTCGATAATGGCAGCATCAAGAATCTTGAAATTCGAGCACCAATATCGAATCGCCTTCTGCCCATCATTCCGAGCCGCCATGCCTTCCAGACAAAACGCTCTTTCACCGAAGAAGATTTATCGGTCGGATTGACCTTGCCTTCGGCCGCTCGCCAGCGCAGTTCGAGCAACATGCGTGGAATGTTGATTTTCACCGGACAAACTTCGTGGCATGCCCCGCATAGCGACGATGCGCTCGGCAGGTCGTGCGCATCCTTGAGGCCCGTCATAACCGGCGACACTATCGATCCGATCGGACCCGGATACACCCAGCCATAAGCATGGCCTCCAACTTTTCTGTAGACCGGGCATGCGTTCAAACATGCTCCGCACCTGATGCAGTTCAGCGATTCCCGCATCTGAGGATCGGCCAACAGCTTGTCTCGTCCGTTGTTCATTATCACCAGGTGAAATTCTTCCGGGCCTTCCTCTTCGTCGGGCTTTTTTGGGCCGTTCACCATCGTTATGTAGGTTGTGATTCTCTGACCCGTCGCCGAGCGAATGAGAATACGTAGCATCGTACTGAGGTCTTGAATGGAAGGGACAATCTTTTCCATACCCATGACCGCAACATGTATACGCGGAACAGATGTTGACATCCGGCCGTTGCCTTCGTTTGTCACCAGTGCTATCGACCCTGATTCGGCGACAGCGAAATTCACTCCGGTAACCGACATGTCGGCCCGTTCGAACACCTCTCTGAGCTTGGCCCTTGCCATCATGGTCAGTTCAGTGGCATCTGGGACAGGGTCGCCTTCCGAGAAATCATCATTCAGTAACTCAGCAACCTCTTTGCGCGATTTGTGGATCGCAGGTGCGATCAGGTGGTATGGAGTTTCGCCTGCAAGCTGAATGATGTACTCGCCGAGATCGGTCTCGACTGCCTCGATACCCTCTTCGATAAGAGCATCGGCAAGGGCCATTTCTTCCGAGACCATCGACTTGGATTTAATGACGGTTTTGATACCGCCGGAATGGGCCAATTTGATGATGTGCTGCCGGGCCTCTGCTGCATCGTTAGCGAAAAAAACGTGACCGCCATTTTTCTCGACATTGTCTGCCAGCATTCCCAGGTAGTAGTCGAGGTGAGCGATCGTGTGGTCTTTGATCGCCTTGCCTTTTGTCCGCAGTTCCTCCCAGTTGGGTGTATCGGCTGCGGCGTTTATACGGCCCTCATGAAAACCGGTGTAAACATGCTCAAGAGACTGCTGAACGGATTTATCAACGAGGGTTTCTGCGGCCTTGACTCTGAACTGTGCTGTTTCTGGTTTCATTCCGATTGGCGTCCCAGATTCACGGCATCAGCTTCGGAATTTCTGATCGATTTCGCCAGTATTTCAGCAATGTGGACGACACGTACCGACGATCCTCTTCGACGTAGACCGCCCTGCATCTGGTAGATGCACCCGGTATCGGCAGCAACCACTGTGTTTGCACCTGTGGCTTCGATGTAATCGAGTTTTTCATCGAGAATGGCCGAAGAAATGTCAGGCATCTTCACTGAGAACGCTCCGCCAAATCCGCAGCACACGTCTGCTCTTTCAAGTGTTGCCAACTCCAGGCCATCGACGTTGCCGAGCAGTTCAAGCGGCGGGGTGTCTACCCCGAGTTCCCGTAGAAGGTGGCAGCATTTATGAAAGGTCGCCGTCTCGTTCACTCGGCCTTTGATAGCGTCGGTGCCGAAAAATCGGTCTACAAACTCTGTAAATTCATAGAGTCTCTCCCCTACCCGTTCAGCGCGTGCCGCAAGTTTAAGATCATCGCGGAAAAGTTCACGATAGTAGTTGCGTACCATTGCGGCACAAGAACCGGAGGGCACGACGATAGGCCCGTCGACCTGTTCAAACAGTTCGACGAATCGCCTTGCGACAGGTAACGCTTCAGACCTGAACCCGCTGTTGAATGCAGGCTGCGCGCAACAGGTCTGTTCGTTCAGGAAATCAACCTGCAGCCCGAGATGTTCGAGCACTTCTACCGTGTATTCACCGACATCAGGGGCCAGTTGGTCGACCATGCACGTTGCGAACAGTGTTACTCGTTCGGGTCGAGCTTGGACGGGTCGAGTTTCAGGCATCACAGGACGCTATCAGATTCCCGTTGCGATTGAACGCCTAATACGGTTACGTTACGCGATTACAGGCGAATGCGATGAACTCTGGGCGGTTGCAGGTGGTTACGGCTGTGATAATTTTGCTCCGCAGACCGAATTAAAACGAGAGATGGGGCCTGGTGCGTTCAACAAAATTCGATGTGATAGTTATCGGTGCCGGAATTATTGGGCTTGCAACTGCAATGAAATTGCTGGAGAAGCACCCTCGGCTAAAACTAGCGGTAGTCGAGAAAGACGGTTCAGAAGGCACGCAGCAGAGCGGTCACAATTCCGGGGTTATTCATTCTGGTATTTACTACAGATCCGGATCGTTAAAGGCCGAATTTTGCGTAACGGGTCGTGCGTCGATGACCCAGTTCTGCGAAGAGAACGAAATCCCGGTCTGGACCTGCGGGAAACTAATTGTTGCGAGCGATGCGGCTGGCGAAGTTCGACTTAGCACTCTTATGGAGCGCGGGGTGGCGAACCAGGTAGAAGGGTTGCGCCTTGTCGAACAGGACGAAATAAAGGACATCGAGCCCCACGTCGTAGGTCGCAAGGCACTTCACGCACCTGGCACCGGGATCGTCGACTACCGCAACGTGACGGCTGCTTACGCTGACCGAGTAAGAGTGGCTGGCGGTCAGATATTTTTCAACACCGAACTCAAAAGTTCCAGAGTTTTATCGGGAGCGACTGTTCTCAACACTACTTCGGGCGATTATGAAACCGCCAACGTCATCAACTGTGCAGGACTGCATTCTGATCTAGTTGCAGAGATTATGGGTGTGGACACCGGTCTCAGAATCATCCCGTTCCGTGGGGAGTATTACAAGCTACGAAAGGAAAGTGACCGTCTCGTCA
>CAYLWG010000049.1:0-7180 GCA_964387235.1 uncultured Dehalococcoidales bacterium | reverse complement strand
TATTTATCCGGTTCCCGACCCGGCATTCCCGTTTTTGGGAGTGCATCTGACACAAACAATGAAAGGCTGGGTTGAGGCTGGCCCCAATGCAGTTCTTGCTATGAAGCGTGAGGGTTACCGTAAGCGCGATTTTTCCTTTAGCGATTTCCTGCGCACCGTTACTTTCCCCGGATTCTGGAAGATGGGGGTAAGGGAATGGAAGACCGGCGTGTGGGAAATCAACCGGTCGTTGCGCAAGGGCGTCTTCTTGAAAAGTCTTCAACAACTTGTACCGGAACTGTCACGCCAGGATCTCAGTGGCTCGGGTTCGGGTGTGCGCGCTCAGGCCATAGATAGAGCCGGAAACCTGGTTGATGATTTCAGGATTGACGAATCAAGTGGCGCAATTCATGTGTTGAATGCTCCTTCACCCGGTGCTACCTCATCGCTGGTCATTGGCAACTACATAGCCGAAATGGCGACGAAGAATTTTTCTCTTGACCCTCTAGCGCCGACCACAGTTGGTTGAAGTACTGTGGGGATAGACCGATCAGCCATCTATCATTTCCACCCGACACATGTTGGGCGGAAGCCTTGACGCCCATAATGTGAGTGCTGACATTCGTGTTTGAAAGCCAAAATATCTTTAGATTCGCCAGTTAACTTTGGTGCCCGGAGCATGCGTTCGACGTGACATTCAATAGATACAAGCTACTGATGATCCTCTTTGTCATCGTCGCTATTTCGGCATGCGCATCAGAAGAGCCGGGTGCAGCTGTTTCGCCTCCGACTGCCGCATCGGTTTCGCCAACTCCGACACCGCTGGTTTCGTTTTCAGACGGCGAGTCCCGCGTCGTAATTCATCTTTCATCTGTTCAGGGAGAAGGCCAGACCGGAACCGCCACATTTGTCTCAAACGGTACAACAACCATAGTGGAAATCTCCATTGGGCCAACCTCAGGCGAGGCGCAACCAATCCATATTCACGCAGGCATTTGTGAAGATGTGGGAAGTGTGTTGCATGCACTTCAGAACGTAATCAATGGCAAATCGATAACGACGATAGATCTCTCGCTGAGTGAAATTGTGGCTGAAGGCGCACTCGTAAACGTCCACGCCTCGTACGCCGACCCATCGAACTATACGGCCTGCGGTAAACTGCCAGACGAACTAAGCCAGGTTCGGTAGATTAGGCAGCGACGACGGGCTGTTCGTCGCTTTCGTTGACGGGTATTTCCACCCTGAACGTAGTACCGCTTCCTCGGGCTGACTTGAGTGTCATACGGCCACCGTGCAGCTCGACGATTTGCTTGCAAATGACAAGCCCGAGCCCCGTTCCGCGTACTTCCCTTGTTTCGGCGTTATCGGCCCGGAAGAAGGGAGTGAACAACTTCTTCTGATCTTCTTTAGATATCCCGATTCCCTGATCGGAAAGTTCAATTACGCATCTTGAGTCTTCAATCGAAACGGAGATCTTTATCTCGGTGTTTGCCGGCGAGTATTTCGATGCGTTCGATAAGAGGTTGGTTACCACCTGGTCGAGACGTGCCCTGTCGCCATAAACACCGAAGATGCAATCAGGACACTCTACCGAGATATTTTGAGATTTTTCTTCGACGATAGGGGTCATCGATTCGACCACGCCCATCACGACATCGCTGAGATCGACCGGAGCGAGATTTAACTCAAGTTCGTTTGCCTCTACGCGGGACAGGTCAAAAAGATCACTGAGCAACATGCGCATCTGCACTTCCCCTCGACCAACGGCTCCGATCATTTTCATTTCACGTTCAGAGAAATTCCCATCGCGGTTTTTTGCCAGAATGCTGATAAACGCCGAGATACTTGTTAGTGGATTTCCAAGCTCGTGTGTCACTACAGAAAGAAGTCTCAACCTCGCTTCGTCGGCCGTTTTCAGGTCAGCGTTTCGTCGGTCCAACTCAGAAACAAGAATGTGCTCGTGAACCAGTAGTTCTTGCAGTTTCCTGTGGGCCTCGGTCTGTGCCCTGTATCCGCGCATCACGACAATCATAAGGCTGGCGAACACCACAGCCATCACGCCCATAATCATCCCGAGTCGGAACCTGGCACCGGCACCGGTAGCCACATCAATTGCCGTAGAAACGTCTCGGTATATCACGATAGTCGTTTCGAGGGAATCAACGCTCGGAATGCTACCCTCCGTGTATACCGGGACACGGCTTATCACTGCTTCTATCAGCGATGTTTCATGATTTAGCCCATTTATCGATGCCGCTCCGAGATATTCGCTGGTAGCGAAGGTTGGGCCAGTTCCGTATTCGGAGTCATCACCTATATAGAACGGGTCGGTGGAATAGAAAATTTCGCCTGAAGCGCCGAGAATATCTACACGAGCGACCTGCTGCCCCACCAGGGCACTCAAGACGATACGATCTATCACGTCTGTATCTTCGGGAAGTGTCAGGAACGTGCCTGCTGCCGGTTTGGTGATCTTACTGATCTCTTCGACGATCCTGAACGTCGATACTCGCGCTGGTTCGATGGCTTCGGTTTCGAGACGGGAAATAACGCTCGCTCGCTCGACACGACTCGAAACAAAGTTCACCGCGATAAGAGCGCCAAGTACGATCAGTATGCTTGCGAGAGCATACTGTTTGACCGGCGAGACTGATCCCAGCGACTCTTCGCTAGGCAGGTCTTCGTGTCCTATTCCGATCGTGTTATGGCCTGTAATGTCCGTTTCCACGTTCAAACCTTACATTCTCGGAGCGATAGGGTACTCTGGCGAAAATACCGGTTTTAAATAGGTGATAGACCACACCTGAATGCGGGACAATTGGCTCGTTCCTCCGAACATCAACTTTGATGCAGGTAGCCACAAAAACGATTTTCACGAAAAACCGGAGGCGGAATTTACCCGGCCCTGTTCGAATAATTGGCACGGTCTGAACACAGTGGACTAAAAGGCTCACGGTTGTAGCCATAGGGCATCGATTGCGGTTGTTTTACTCCGACTAAAAATGCATGCCTGAGTTTTTAGCAGGTTTTCTCGCCCACGGGGAACCTGTGGAACCAAACATGACGTAGTTTGTTTCGCTCGTCTGAGATTTGCTGTGTCGGGTATCGCAGAACGTGAACCTGGCGGGAGTGCAAGGGAGTCGAACCCTCCGCGCACGCCGAAGGACGCACGCCAGCGGAGTTGAAGTCCGTGAGGCCCACCGGGACCCATCCACTCCCCTGCCATTTGGTGAACACGGCAAGATTACAGCGTGTTTGCGGGTTTGAAGGTACCCCGGAACGCTTTCTCAGGCAAGATCGGCTCAGATTGAATCGGATATGCCGAGCTGTTTAGCGGGATTCTGAATCGAGTTGGCTCTGTTGACATGATCGAGAACGGACAGCGACCTCTCCCCAGGTCCTTCCGCAGGGGTCGGAAATCAGTCTTCGTCGTAAGCAGTACTCCTCAGGATCCGTGTGTGAGGCACGTGTATTCACTTCATGCCAACAGGCCGTTCGAGTTCAGAATTACAACTGCCGTCAGGATGGCGAAACCCAGCCACAAAACCACACGAAAAAAGCCCCGAAGGCAGCATTTACGCCGCTTCCGGGGCTTGATTAGATCGGTGTTGTCTTAGACAGTCAGGGCTTCGTCGAGCCGTGCCTGTAGCACGCTCTTTGGGACTGCTCCAACGATCTGGCCGACCGGTGCTCCACCCTTGAAGATCAACAGTGTCGGGATGCTGCGCACACCGTACTTTGCAGATGTCTGAGGGTTGAAATCGACGTTCAGTTTTGCGAATTTGACCTTGCCGTCGTATTCGTTCGCCAATTCCTCGACGACCGGGGCGATCATTTTGCAGGGTCCACACCATTCCGCCCAGAAATCTACCAATACCGGAATATCGGAGTCGATTACTTCAGTGCCGAATTCGGCATCACTTACATCCTGCGGTTTTGCCATTCCTATTCGCCCCTTTAGCGATTTTCCGAACAAGTTCCAACTCTCAGAAGTCGGTTCAGCGACATGTCTTCGGGACAGCCACTCGATACATTAGATACAGGTTAGTGCAAAGTAGATGCAGCGCTACCGTAATGTTCAGCGTTAATCGGCTGCGGCACCAGCTTCCTGCTCGACAGGTGCTGATTCAAGTGTAACTCGCGCATAGCCCAAACCCGGCATTAATGGCACCCAATCCGGCTCTTCAAGCTCGTGCATTCTGGTCGCTAGTTCGCCAAATAGCGCTGTAGCCCCGACAAGTCCTGGCTGTGGCGATTCGAACACTGCCGTGCCGCGAGCCAGCACATGACCATCGTTGGTCTTGACCAGAATCATGTCGCCTTCGTGAAATCCAGCTGCCTTTGCGTCATCCGGGTGTACCTGTACCTGCTGCTCGCGTTCGATGCGGTTCATCTCACCGGGTTTTCGGACGATAACGTCACGTTCGGGCTGGCTCAACACACGGCCGGGAGCGTACGTGAGGGTCTTAGTCTTCACGGATCGGGCAAGGTCATCGTAATCTAATGGAATAACTGTCACCATCTGACTGGCATCCTCAAAGAGAAGCGACGTGCCTACGTCATCTGATGAATTCACCGGCCATTGAATGCCACCGGTCTGCAACCGCTCGTGTGTCAGGCCAGCGTAGTTCGAAACGTTGTCAGTGATCTCGGTGAATACGTCTGATACTGACCCATACTCGAAACTGGCCTCGCCCACTGCCATCGCGATACTGGCGATAGTTCCCCAACCTGTTCGCTCCTCGTGGCGTGGCTCGGCCGTGACACGCAGGAGTTGAACGCGCCGTTCTACATTGGTAACCGTCGATGATTGCTCGGCGTAGGTTGCAGCGGGAAGCACGACGTCGGCATGTGCGGTAATTTCAGAATCGAACACGGCGGAAACAACCAGGAAATCGAGATTCGCCAGTGCCGACGGAAGTCCTTCGAGAGTAGGCGAGTATCCCGATACGCCATCGGCCATTACCAGGGCTGCCTTAATATTCCCGCCCTTCATGCCGGAAATCATGCCTGCAATACCGAGTCCGCCCTCCCCGGCTGTTGCTCCCATGTCACGGGCGCCGAGTGTGTTCGCTCCCTGGTAAAGCGGATAAATTCCGCCCGAAGGCTTGCCAATGTTCCCGGTGATCGCAGAGAGATTGACTACGGCATCGACTACCGCATCGACAGCGTTATCACCGAGGCCATTGGTCCCCAGCAGAATCGCCCCGGCATCGCTCCCTGCAAATATCCGAGCTGCCCGCCTGATCTGCGATTCATCTATACCGGAATCGCGCGAAATCTTTGCCAAATCGAACTTCCATAGCGACTGTTTCAGTTCGTCTGCATGTTCGACACGTGTGGCGACGAATTCTTTGTCTTCAAGAGCCTCATCGAGGATTGCCCGTGTCAGGCCAGCGATGAGCAAAGCTTCCGACCCTGGCCGCGGGCGCAGCCACTCAGTTGCGTATCGAGTCAACTCGGTTTCACGCGAATCGATCACAACTATTTTCGCGCCTTCACGCGCCGCTTTTTTTGCAGGAACGGCGAGTACGTTCTGTTCTTCTGTAGGATTCCCTGCGACTATCAGCAGGCTTTTCGTGTTTTCCAGATCCCAGATCGGGTTGGTAGCTGCGCCTGCGCCAAGTCGAAGTTCTAAACGCGATAACAGAGCATTATCTGAGTTAAGTGCTGAATCTATATTCGGAGTATTTAGAACTTCCCGAGCGAATTTTGCGGCTACATACTGATCCTCGTTGGATCCACGCGGCGAAGTTATGACTGCAACCTCACCCGGGGTCCGCCCGCTCAGACCTTGTTTGATGCGATCCAGTGCCTCTTCCCATGTTGCTTTGCGAAGAATTCCGCCTTCACGGATGTATGGCCGTTTCAGCCGTGAAGTATCGTTCGTATATTCGTAGCCGAACTTGCCTGTCATGCAGGCTTGGCCGTTGTTTGCTGCCCCTGCAAGATCACCCTTGAAACGCACAACCTTGCCGAACTTGTTTACCTCGGCGATCATCTGGCAGCCGACCGGGCAGTTGACACACACTGTCGTAACTTCTGCAACGGCTTTTTCCCACTTGTAGGAACGTTCGGTAAGGGCGCCGGTTGGGCAGACATCGACACAGGCTCCGCAAAATTCACAGCCCGATTCAAGGAGCGATGTACCGTGCATCGTACCGACGAGCGCCACTCCCGAACGAGATGTTAACGTCAAGGCTGTGTCAAACCTGATCTCGTCGCAAACACGCACGCAGCGCGAGCACACGATGCACAGGTTGTAGTCGCGGTCGTAGAACGGGTCGTCGCTATGAATCGGTAGATCGCGCCTGTGGTAGTTCAGTGGCGTACGCAGGTCAAGCTCGACCATACGCACGGTGTCTTTCAATTCGCAGCGTTCGTTCTTGGGGCAAATCGTGCATCTGTCGGTGACCGTCACATGACGTTGGCAGATGTCCTGGGGTCCGCAAAGTTCGATCCGGTGACATGTCAGACAACCGTGCGGGTGTTCAGTCATCAACAGTTCGATTACATCTTTGCGAAGTTCCTGTATTTCAGGGCTGTTAGTTGTGACCTCGGCATCGGGCATCGGGGGCGTCGTGCATGATGCAACGGTCATCTTCCGGCCATTCGCCTCGACTTCGACCATGCACGACCTGCAGGAGCCGACTGGCTTCATTTTCGGGTAGTAGCACAGGTACGGAATATAGATTTCTGAATCGAGCGCTGCCTGCAGAATCGTCTGGCCGGGTTTCGCGATTACCTCGAGGCCATCGATCTTGAAGGTAGTTCCATCTGCCATGCAGAAATCTCCGAGTGCTTCGAGTTGTTGGGCGGTTACGCTCTAGGGCCGAGTACGAGTAGGAAGAATCATCGTGCCGTCACCAAAAACTCCGCCTGGTTCAATTTTTCCATCGAGGCAAGAATTTATCTCATCGCCGAAATATTTCAGAGCGGACTGGATCGGGTTGTAGCCCAGCTGACCATGACCACACAGCGAGCCGGCTTTCATGCTGAGGCCAACTCGTTGAAGCAGGGCAAGGTCTGACGATTTTGCTTTGTTCTGGCACATGCGGTCCAGAATTTCGAGCATGTGCGTGTTGCCAAGCCGACACGGGAAACACTTGCCGCATGATTCAAACTGGTTGAACGCGATAAGTGTTCTGAGCAGGTCAACAACATTCGTTGTTTCGTTGCCCACGATAATCCCGCCAGAACC
>CAYLWG010000048.1:0-16451 GCA_964387235.1 uncultured Dehalococcoidales bacterium | reverse complement strand
GGCGGTTCTGGCTGCTGACGGTAATCGATTCGAGTTACTTATTTTTTTATTATATGAATATATTAGTGATCAACACGGAACTCCGAAATCACTTCTTCGTTGAGTTCAAATCCCAGTCCGGGCCTGTCAGGTACCTCCATCGTCCCGTCGTCTGATATTACGAAATTAGGTAGCAGCAGGTTTTCGATTAACGGCGACGGCGGAAAAGCGATTGGAAATTCAAAATAGGGCATGTTGGGCGTGATGGCGGCAAGGTGAAGTTGGGCGGCGACGCCTATAACGTGGTACCACGTATGCGGTATGCAAAGGGCGCCAAAACGATACGCATCTTCGGCGATGTTCAGTATTTCGTGCATTCCACCTGCCCGCACGGCGCTTGGCTGAACAACATCTAACCGCCCCCTGCGCAGGAGGTCGGCAAACTCATGGCGGGTGCTGAAACCCCAGTCGCCAACCGCTATGCGAACGCTGGTGGCTTCGGCGAGTCGCCGATAACCCTCGATATTGTCGGCAGGTAGCGGGGCCTCGATAAAAAACGGCTTGAACTGTTCGATTTCTTCAATGGTTCGCAACGCCTCACCAACATCACGCCAGCGGTTCTGAACGTCGATCATCAGATCGCGTTTTGGACCCAAAACCGCCCGAACTTTTTCGATAACCCTCACATCGGTCTCGACATCGACGTTGCCGAACTGGCCTGGCCACTCTTCGATTTTCACGGCCTTGAACCCGCGTGAAATGGCGATATTCAGGCGTTCTTCAAGCTGCTCAAGATCCGCGCCCGGCGGGTAGACGGTTGCGTAGGGTGTTACTCGTTTGAGTGGTTCGGTATCGCTCGCAGTCGTCGCAAACGACCGCCAGATAAGCTCATGAACCGGCTTGCCCTGAGCTTTTCCTGCAATGTCCCATAGCGCAGTTTCCACCGCACCAATCGCGCCAATTACAACTCCCCTGCGTCCGTAAACCCCGGTCGAGTTGTACATTTTTTGCCACAGGCGCTGCACCTGTGTGGGATCTTCTCCGACAAGTAGAGCTTCGAGGCCGAGTGATGAGCGGATGATCGCATCGATCACGAGGCTTGGGGCTTCGCACTGCCCGATTCCGCTTATCCCCTCGTCTGTATTGACCCGAACAACAGTGAGGTCATACCCGCCGGTACTGGCCGGTGCGTTTTGTGAACTGCTCGCAGTTCCGGCAAACGACGGGTTCCAAGAGGTGACCGTGCCATCGGCATCGTCTCGAAGAGCGATCGTTTCTACGCTTGTGATCTTCATGGTTGTGTGGTGCCGCCTTGCTCGAAAAATTGTGTCTCGGGAAGCATGATTTGCTTCACTCCATCGGGAAAATAGTTTTGGAGCCTTTTATATTCGTCGCGCAGCTCCTCTCGCGGCTCCCAGTCGATTCCGTAGCGAACTCCGTGAACTCCGGCCTGAAGCATTTCTTTGGTGCAGCCGAAGCAGGGGCGCCATGTCGAATAGAGCAGCGACCCTTCCACTGCTATTCCGAATCGTGCAGCCGAAAGCAGTGCGTTTTGTTCCGCATGCACGCAGATGCAGAGGTCGTAACCGGTTCCCGATGGGTAGTCGTCACGGTTTGAACATCGCTCGCAACCGCCCTCATCGCAGTTAACCGTGCCGCGCGGTGTTCCGTTATAACCGGTCGAAACTATGTGACCTTCACGAGCTAGCACCGCGCCGACATGACTGCCTTTACAGTTTGCCCGAGAGCGGACTCCTACGGCGATCGACATCATGTACTCGTCGATATCTGGTCGTTTTCGGGTCGGCTCTGTCAACTGTTAGAAAATCCTGGAGTTTTTGGTCGGTTTGAGTAAGGCAGGTGCCAGTGAAGATAGGTGGAAAAAGGCAGATTGGCGTTGGTATTCGGAACAGATATTAGGAGTTGAACAGCCTGCCCGCTGCTATCCTAGCCTGAGTTTGAAAACTATGCTGCAAAAGTCGGCCCGATCATCTGTCGATATGCCTTTGGGCTATGTCGTAATCGTAAGACCACGTAATTTTTGATGTCACCAACTTCTTCTCAATTCGATTCACTTCCAGATTCGCAGGGCAGGTTTGGCCCTTACGGCGGCAAGTTCGTGCCGGAAACGCTTATGGCGGCGCTTACCGAACTTGAGGCTGCCTACGATGAGGCACGGCAGGATGATTCTTTCTGGGACGAATTTAAAGACCTTCTGAAGAATTATGTTGGTCGGCCTACAGCGATGTACCACGCTAAGAACCTGACCGAAAAACTTGGCGGCCCGCAGATTTACATCAAGCGCGAAGACCTGAACCACACGGGCGCCCATAAGATCAACAATGCTATCGGGCAGGCACTACTCGCAAAGCGACTGGGTAAGAAGCGAATCATCGCCGAAACCGGTGCGGGCCAGCACGGCGTTGCGACTGCGACTGTGTGTGCGCAGATGGGCCTTGAGTGCATTGTTTATATGGGTGAAGAAGATATTCGACGTCAGGCGCCCAACGTTTATCGGATGCGTGAACTGGGGGCCGTAGTCGAGCCAGTAACGTCGGGTAGCAAAACTTTAAAAGACGCTATCAATGAGGCGATTCGCGACTGGGTTTCCAACGTGGAGACAACCCATTACATCATCGGAAGCGTGGTTGGGCCCCACCCGTATCCGAAGCTGGTTCGCGATTTCCAATCGGTCATCGGCACCGAGTCACGCAAGCAAATTATCGAAATGGCAGGCCGACTGCCCGATTACGTTGTGGCCTGTGTTGGTGGCGGTTCAAACGCTATTGGAATTTTCTCCGGGTTTGTGAACGACGAGGAAGTCGGCCTGATAGGGGTTGAGGCTGCGGGCGAGGGTCTTGATGCACGGCATGCGGCGACGATGACGAAGGGCCGGCCGGGTGTGTTGCACGGATCGCTCAGTTATCTTTTGCAAGATGAGCACGGCCAGGTTGTCGAAGCGCACAGCATTTCAGCGGGGCTCGACTATCCGGGTGTCGGGCCCGAGCACAGTTACCTGAAAGACGTAGAGCGCGCCACGTATGTTTCGGCAACCGACGAGGATGCTCTTGCAGGGTTCAGGCTGCTGAGTCGTTCCGAGGGGATAATCCCTGCGCTTGAACCTGCGCACGCGATCGGTTACATGATGAAGTGGGTGCCGACTCTGCCGAAAGACCAGATCGTGCTGCTATTACTGAGTGGTCGCGGGGACAAGGACCTCGACACAGTGGCGGCGGCTTCCGGGGTCGAGCTTTAGCGGGGCTTCCCGCCCCTGAAAAAATTGCACTGCATGTAATGCGGCGCGCTCGATTTTCAACCCCGCCCCCGGCGGTGAGTTAGTTCAGCGTTTTCAAGTAGGCGACCAAATCGGCGATATCCGATTCCTTAAGGTTTTTGAACGATTTGGGCATTATGTCCGCGAAGCCATCGACTATTACGGCACCGGGGTCGACTATCGATTCGCGAATGAAGTCGTCACTTTTCGCCCCAATGCCTGCCAGTCCGGGCCCAACCAGCTTGTTTGTGCCGGTTGAATGGCAACCGCTGCACCCCAGACTTGAATATTTGCTCTTGCCGTTCGCTATATCTGGGCCAGTGACACCAGAGCCAGTGCTGGAGGCAGATGAATCTCCAGAGTTACCACCTGTTTCATCCGTAGCAGAAGTGTCGGCTGCCGGAACGGGAGTGGTCGTGGAGAACGGTGATGGAGTGTCGTTAGAACATGCGGCTGTCGCGATCAGGGCGAACATGGCCGTTGCGGCGATTACGAAGATTTTCGGGCGGCTGGACAAGAACAGATCCTTTTTTAAAGAGGTTATTTCGGCTAAAAATATTCAAAAAAACCAGAGAAAATTCCGGACACGGTCAACGCGCGACCGTAATCGAAAAAGCGTCACCGACGATGATTATAGGGTGATATTTCCGTGATGGTATGGCCGCGACAATCTCGCGAAATCATCATGTCGCCCTCTGCGTGGTCGCCAGATATTCACCATATATTCGGTTGATCGCGTTCGCGTTCGGGATTCAAAGGTTGCGACTCGAAAAAGATCACGACCGACAGGAAGCGGGTTGACTGTTTCGTTGACTGTTTCAAAGATGTCCGGCTGTTCGAGACTGGATTTTCTTGCCGGATTTTCTTGAAGGGCGAAGCTTTGTGACCGCTTGCTGAATGCAGTTGCCCCTGGCGAGAATTGAATTTCGAGCCATCTTCGAGCCATCACTGAAATAAAAGAGGTTCGCACTGAACAGAGACACGTTGACAGTGGCAGGTATATGGGTGCTGCTGACGATCATCAGTGAATATGCGTTTCTGTCGCTCGACATCTTCGGCGACGCGGCGTCGGAGCAGGGCGTCTTTATCGATGATGCCTTCATCCTGCTGGTAGTACTCGCAATACCTGTCTTTACCGGTGTGATAGCGATTATCGGCTACACGATGGTCGTTTTTCGAGCCCAAAACGGTGACGACGGTGAATTAGAAGATTCATCTCCGGTAAGGACACACAAAAAATGGGTCGGATCCTGGTTTATATGGACGACCATTCTTACCATCGTGGTGATCATTCACCCCGGCTACACCGGCCTGATTGAGCTAAGGGAGACTGCATCGGACGAGGCAGACCTGACAGTAAACGTGACCGGGCGTCGCTGGCAGTGGACGTATGAATACGAGGGCCGCGGGGTTCAGCTACTTGGCAAGGACGAGATGCTCGTTCTGCCAAACGATTCTCTCATTCGTTTTTACGTGACGGCGGAAGACCAGGACGTAGTTCACTCGTTCTGGATCCCTGCGTTCCGGATGAAGATAGATGCTGTGCCGGGTTTGATTACGACCTTCGATGTCAATACGAACCGGATCGGTCATTTCAATGACGACGTTAATTTCAGGGTTCAGTGTGCGGAGCTTTGCGGGCTCGACCATTCGCTGATGTTCACCAGGGTCGAGGTGGTTGAGCCAGCCGAATTTGAGAAGTGGATTGCGGAAAAAGCGGCCTGATGGCCCGGGTGCCGGTGGCACAGAGGATTTAGGGGACTTCTAAGTGGCAGTTTTTATGCCGTTAGCCAGAGGTGTTTTATACGCCGCCATAGGTTTTGCTATTGGCGCGGGAATTTCGCTGTCGATAACGAATGCGACTGGCGAGCCTGCGACTGAGCCGTTGATCGTACTTGGTTATGTGTTTGCCGTAATCGGCTGGCTCATGGGTGTTGGGATGTGGAGTACCTGGAGCCGGGGATGGTTCGGCAAAACTACCGATAACAACCCGGCAGGGGGGTGGGAGCGGTACCTGAGGTTCAATACCGATCACAAAGTTATCGGTATTCAGTACATTGCGACACTGGTGGTGGTTTTTCTGCTGGCTGGCCTACTTGCGATGGTCATCAGGGCGGAGTTGGCCGATGCAGGCCAGAACCTGCTCACCAAGACCGATTACAACACAGCGATGAGCCTGCACGGGATCATGATGATTGCAGTTGCTGTGGCGGCAGTTATGGGTGGGTTCGCAAACTACATACTGCCGCTTATTATCGGCGCAGAAGATGTAGCGTTTCCTCGTGTGAACGCCCTTAGCTTCTGGGTGGTGCCGCCGGTAGTTATTCTGTTGCTGCTTACTCCGGTTTTTGGAGGTTTTGACACTGGTTGGACTGCCTACCCGCCGCTTTCGGTTCAGGCTGCTACAGGTGCCCTGTTATTTGAGCTGGCTTTCCTGACATTCGGAATCTCATCGATTCTTGGTGGCCTGAACTTTATAGCGACGATCATCACCCAGCGAGCGCCGGGGATGACATGGGGGCGGCTGCCGATATTTGCGTGGTCGGTACTTGCGGCGTCGGTTATTTCACTCACGGCGACTCAGTGGGTTGCGTTCGGCATGTTGATGATTATCTTCGAACGCATATTCAACATGACGTTCTTCTCGCCTCCTGGTGGCGATGCCGTGTTTTATGAGCACGTTTTCTGGTTCTACTCGCACCCGGCGGTGTACATCATGATTTTGCCGGCGTTCGGTATCGAACTCGAAATCCTCAGCCATTTCGCCCGCAAGCCAATTTTTGCTTTCAGATGGGTCGTTCGCGCTTTCGGACTGATCGTTCTCTTGAGTTTTGCCGTTTGGGCACACCATTTGTTCACCAGCGGTATGAGCAATTCGCTGCGGGCGCCGTTCCTGATCCTGACCGAGTTAATCTCGATTCCAACGGGCATCATTTTCCTGTCGGCACTGGGAACAATATGGCGAAGCAAACTGAGGTTAAAAGTACCACTGCTCTTTGTGCTTGGCATGGTATTTAACTTTGCGATTGGCGGCCTGACTGGGATTTTCCTGGCAGATGTAGCGACCGACATTGCCCTTCAGGACACCTACTTCGTGGTGGCTCATTTCCACTACACGATTATGGGTGGCGAGATATTCGCGATCATGGCGGCCGGTTACTACTGGTTCCCGAAAATTACAGGCCGTATGTACAACGAGACGCTCGGACGGATTCACTTCGTCCTGATGTTTATTCTGTTCAACGTTACGTTCCTGGCTATGTTCATCCCGGGAACGATCGGAATGAACCGCCGGATCGCGGAATACCCACCGGAGTTCGAAACTATGAACCTGATCGTTACGATCGCTTCATTCGGGCTCGGAATCTCATTCCTCCCGTGGGTCTACAACATGCTGAACTCGTGGATCCGTGGGAAGAAAGCCCCGGACAACCCGTGGGGCGCTAAGACCCTTGAATGGCAGACGAGTTCGCCCCCGCCACTTGAGAACTTCAAAGTGCTACCGACTGTTACCGGCGATGCTTACGGTTACGGAGATGAGAGCGTTGTTCATGCCCGCTTCGGCGAATCCAACCAGCAGGCCACAACGGCGGAAGGCGACTAGGCTCCGAGCCTGCGCGATGCGACCACCAAATGATGGGCGCGCAGGCAGGAAATAGGTACAGGTACGAAACATTCGAACGATGCACAAGACACTTCAACAAACCCTGAAAACCGGCAAGGTCGTGATAACCATTCTCGGTGTTATGACTGCCATCGAGTTCGTTATTGCTATTACGACCAGCGATGCTGTTCTTATCGCCCTGTTGCTGGTGATCGCACTTGCCAAGGCATGGCTAATCATCCAGTACTTCATGCACTTCGGTCAGCTATGGGCGCACGTTGGCGATGCCTGGAGCGGGATGTTGTATGACGATAAAACAGACGATTCGGAAGACATGAGGCAGGACTAGAACTGTGACCCAGCACGTACCTCACGTAAATCACCGCTTCAGTTCGCTGGACATCAACCGACTTGGCCTGTGGCTGTTTCTGGTATCTGACGCATCGTTCTTCATTGCGCTCCTGTCGGCCAGATTTTTCGTGGTTGGGACCAGTCGGCCGGACGGAGTTAACCAGCTTCTGGGGCTTGGACTGACCGTTTTGCTGCTGCTCAGCAGTCTTTCGGCATACCGGGCTGAAGCAGCAGCCGAGCATGGCGACAGGCGCACCGCAATGCGCATGTTGCTGGCGACGATGGGGATGGGAGTGGTTTTCCTTTTCGGTGTCGGGTTCGAATGGTACGAAGCGTTCAAGCACTTCCCGCCATCGTCTGCGTTTGGCACTGTGCTATTCACGCTTACGGGCGTGCACGCGTTCCATGTAGTGACCGGCATATTGACGCTTGGGTTCGTGTATTTCCGCCTGCGAGCCACTCCAACTGCTGCCGATGGCGCAGAGGATCAGTGGATTGTGGAAGGCGCGGTGAAGTGGTGGCACTTTGTTGATGTGGCGTGGGTGTTTATTTACCCGACGCTGTATCTGGTTGGGTGAATGTAATTTCCGCGCCATTATCATCCGGGCATGGGACTCGACCCGGGTCATAGAAACAGGGTAGATTATCGCTTACATCTGACGAAGCAGGGACGGCTCTGCCCACCGGAAAGCCAACGCCGGTGGCGGTAGATTTGGACAGCGGCTGTGCAGCGTTGTACGTACACCTCACTTTTTCATCATTTCAGCCATCGCTAACACCCAACTGGCCTCATGCTTCGTTCATGGGTCAACGATTACCGTTAGGTCTGTAGGCGCTGCCGGTAGGCGTCGTTTGGGGTTGTGATCTGGGAGCGCGCAATGTTCAAAAAAATACTTATACCTCTCGATGGTTCAGATCATTCCCTTAAAATCGTGGGCTGGGCCACTGGTTTAGCGCGTGTTCTGGAAGCACAGATTATTCTGCTTTCAGTTGTTGACCGGGACGAAATCGAAACACTCTGGACAGTAGCCAACGGCCCGGGGTTGCGGACCAGGTCGGAAGAGGATGGGAGTGCCGGCAGAGCCTCAGTCATCACACCGACTAACGTCATCGATAATGCCGTGTCACTGGCGAATAAGCGACTTTTATCCGAAGCCGAAAAGGTAAAAGCGTCTGGCATAGATGTGAGTGTCCATGTGGAATATGGCTCTCCCGCCGAGGTGATCGTTGCGCAGGCCCACATGCTGGGAATCGACCTGATTGCCATGGCGACCCGAAGAGAATCAGCGTTGGCCCGTGGCATTCTCGGTAGCGTGACCGACCGTGTTCTTCACTCTACTTCGACCCCGGTACTTACCCTGTATCCCGGAGAACTCGATAGCTTCGGTGACGGCAACGGCCCGCCCAAATGCGTTGTGGTTCCACTCGATGGTTCTGTGCTTTCGGAGAGTGCGATAGCACCAGCTATCGAAATTGCACGGAAAGCGGGGGCCGATATTGTCTTCACCGAAACGGTTCGACTCCTCTTTTACGGTGTCGGCGTGGCAGGTATCGAGTATGGTGCTGGCGATTATGCGGGAGACTTCGGGATCGAAGCTCAGAAAAAAGATGTTTTAATCTATCTTCAGGGATTTGTCGAAAGGGCCGTGTCGGTCGGTCTAAATGCTCGAGGCGTCGTGCGCACTGGCAACCCCACGCAACAAATCTCAGAAGTGGCGGCTGAAGCCGAAGGCAGTATTATCGTGATGGCTTCCCGAGGAGCTGGCGGGCTGAGACGGTGGGTGCTGGGAAGTGTTGCCGATAAGGTGATTCGGTCTGCGCAACGCCCCGTCCTCGTTATTCCGCACAGCACCAGCTGAATCCGCGGTCGTTGCATCCGGGTGGCTGAACACCTGCAATTCTCGTTTTCCCTGAATTGCTCAACACCGCTGAGGGAACAGAAACGTTTTGACGATCACCGATTGACGTCAAGCCATGTTGTCGATCATCAATCCAGCTTTTATGATCGACAAAGCGTGGTCAACTTACGGTGGGCGTGTTTGATCTGTGCCGGCGATCAGCGGTAACATCTGCCCGTTGCAATAACACTATTCCCGCTCGCGCTTCTTGTTTCCGCATGTCACAGAAAACCGATCCGCATTCAAGCTCGCAAATGCCACAGCCACCGAACCTGATATTAGGCCCACTACAGGGAATTCGCGTTCTTGAATTCGGTAGCTTTGTGGCCGGGCCATGGGCGGGTCAGTTACTGGCCGATATGGGTGCCGATGTGATCAAAGTTGAGCCGCCCGACGGAGACCCATGGCGGCATGCCGCCCCGTTTGCGCCGAACGAAAGCAGGGTGTTTGTGCCGCTGAACCGCGGCGTGAGAAGCATCTGTCTCGACCTGAAGCAAAAAACTGGTCAGTTTGTGCTGAAAAAACTGATCGAATCTTCTGATGGCATCATTTCGAATAATCGTCGCGACACCGCGCTCAAGTTGGGCATCGACTACGAGTCGGTTTCCAGAGTTAATCCACAGCTCGTTTATGTCGATATCACAGCCTATGGACCTGAAGGTCCTCGGGCCGACATGCCAGGCTTCGACCTGATACTCCAGGGTTATACGGGTGCCGTCACCAGCGAGGGCAAGGTTACCGATGGACAGCCGGAAGTTGTCTGGTCGTCGTCATACATCGATTTTTCGACCGGCTATGCGGCAGCAAACGGCATACTTGCCGGGATTATCGGGCGCGGTAAGACGGGCAAGGGGCAACTCGTATCGACAAGCCTGCTCGGGAATGCCATCGCCATGCAGTCGCTGCGTATTGCCGATATCGAGGGTGTACCTGCGCCCGCAAAGAAGTGGTACGACGATGTTTACCCAGAACTAACAAGAAACGGGGCGAGTTACGAGGAGGTGCAGAAGAGCTATCAGCAGGCCGTAAGGCCGCTGATTTACCGCTGTTACTACCGTGCCTACAAAACTCGTGATGGCGGACTTACACTCGGAACACTCGCTGTACATGCACGAAAACGCCTGCTTGATCTGTTCGGACTGGAAGACCCCAGAGTTACCGACCCCGAGTACGACGATTCAACGCCCGAAGCGATAGAACTGGGCGGGAGCCTGGTAACAGAGTTCGAGGATATTTTCGGTCGCGAAACGACTGATTACTGGTTCAGAGAGCTAAGGGCGCACGACATACCGTGTGAACCGATTCGGTACGTCGAGGAGATGGCCGAAGATGAGCAGGCGCTGGCGAACAGGTACGTGATTGAACTTGACCATCACACCGGCCACAAAATCCGAACATCTGGTCCCGTATTGAGATTCGCAGATGGCATGCCCGAAGAAACGTCGTCACCTGCACTCGGGGAGCATACGGACGAGGTTTTGGCTGATATTGGCTACACGCCGGGCGAGGTCGTAAAACTTCGAGGCCAGGGTTCGGTAAGTTAGCGGCGGAAGTGATTATCAACGTCACTGCTACTACTGGTACTGGCCTCGACACTCGATTACGCGCTGCGAGCAGCCACGTTTAGCGTAATCTGAGCAGATGTTTGGTATCGATAGATCTTTTTCACGGCCTTTTTCCTGGTTAGAACGGCAACTGCTGTTCGCGCCCGAACGCTCGTTTCGAGGCACGCCGGAGCATGTCGGGCTATCTTTCAAAAATATCTTCCCCGTAGCTTCGGACGGAGTGAAGTTGCACGGCTGGCACATGCCCGGTGCATCGGACGTCGTGTGGCTGATTTTTCACGGTAACGGCGGGAATATCAGTGTCCGACTCGATCAATATGCTGAGATTCATCGACGATACGACGCTTCGGTAATAGCAATCGACTACAGAGGGTACGGACGCAGCGAGGGGGTTCCTTCCGAAAAGGGATTTTATGCCGACGCTTTTGCTGCCTGTGAACTTGCCAGGGAGCTGCATCCAGGTAAAAAAATAGTTTTGTTCGGTCGATCGATGGGAGGTGCGGTGGCGGCGCAGTTGGCGACAGTCGAAACGCCAGCGGCCCTCATACTGGAGGCAACTCTTTCATCGGTGTTCGACGTTATTCACGAACAGGCGCCGTGGACACGTTATGTTCCAGTTGGCCTGTTATTGAGATCGAGGTTCGATGCGGTTGGTCACGTATCGAGGAGTTCGGTGCCCAAGCTGATTTTCCATGGAGGATCAGACAGGATCGTGTCACATATCAATTCCGAGCGAATTTTCGATTCTGCGCGGCCACCGAAGAAAATTCACCTGATATCAGGCGGCGATCACAAAGGGCTCGATCTTGTAGACCCCGACCTGTATCACGGTATCCTGCGGGAATTTCTTGTCGAACACGACGCGCTTTAAAGATGGTGGTTCTGAAACCCCGCCTTCTCGCTGGCGAGAAGCCGCCCGCGGCGAGCCTGATCCTCCTCTTGCCCCGCGTCAGCCCCGCGGCGGGAACGGCTTGCCATTCACGCCTGAATCGTAAACAGGGCGTGCCGGGCGTTTCTTGCCGAACGATGGCGTTGGGCCGGTAGGCCGGAACTCGTCGAGAACTGCGACGGTCACTGCCCCGAGCACGATACCGTTCTCGCGATATTGAGCAAGGTTGTCGAGTGCGACATCGGACAGGCCAGATCGCGGGCGTCGTTCTTCGGGGAATTTTCTAAGGCAATCACGCTGCCCGACGAGTGCAGGTCGGGGGGTAGCACTGGTGCAGGCATGCGCCCACGGACACATATAGGCGATGCACAGGGTTGTTTCGCCAACGAGCGGCGCTCCAGCAGTCGCCAGGCCAATGCGTGCCATTGCAGCGCGCTGAGCCCGGTGCAACTTGCGTCGTCGTCGATCTATCCAGCTCTTTGGCAGCCCCGGCATTTGCCTATTCTCAAAAATTGCTTTTCTTGCGTGACGTGTCTTTACGAGCGACAGGTCGCATCACACGACGTCCTGTAATCGTTGCACACCCCGCGAGCGACCGAACTTTCCGGTGTCACTTATACAGATGTAATCTACATGAAAACGTGTATGCAGCACTCTCTTGATATGTAACGGTAGCCCGTGATTTCGCATCGGATTATTCACGGGGGCCAATTTCGACGGTGAAAGCTGGAATCAGACGCGACGGATGCCACTTTGTTGGCGCAACCCCGCGACTGCGCAATACACTTCAGACCTGATAATTCTGAACCGCCGACTGCTGCTATATCGATACACACTGGGTTCGAGGAAGAACTGTTGACTGACACAAAATCGAATCCCGAACCTATAAAAATCCCGAGTTCAGTGTTGGAAGAAATGTTCAGGCATGCGCGAGACTCGTTTCCGGACGAGTGCTGCGGCTGGCTGACCGGCGAAAAAAGTTCAAATACCGCGGATAGGGTTCGACGTGCGATAAATGCCTACAGCCCTGTGTTGCACCCAACCGCCAGAGATCGCACGGCTGAAAGAGCGTTCGTTATATCGAACGATGACCTGCTCGAACTGAGCCGGACTCTCGACGACGACACTCGGCCCCGCGTTATCTACCACTCGCACCCGAACGGCCGGGCGTATTTTTCTGAGACCGACCGTGCCAACGCCCGCGATCCCTGGGGCGACGGCCCCGCGTACCCGGTGCAGCAGATCGTTGTGGGCATAGACGAGAAGCGGGTAGTAGAAGCGCGCCAGTTTGCATGGAGCGACGATGCAGATGATTTTATCGAGATAGCCGAGTATCCAGGCCAGGACATCTAGCGTTCGGTAATAAGACCACCGTTAATGTTGATCGCCTGGCCGGTGATGTACCCGGCTTTCGGGCTACATAGAAACCCGATCAGTTCCCCTACCTCTTCGTCGGTACCAGCACGTTTCATTGGGATTCCCGCCAGGCGTGCTTCCCATCCAGCGGAACGTCCCATCGGGTCCATTCTTGCTGTTTCCGTCAGGCCAGGACAGACGGAATTTGCGGTGATATTGTGCGTCGCCAGTTCTTTGGCGAGGGCCTGGGTGAAGCCATCGACCGCAAAGTTGGCAGCGTTGTAGGCGCTTGCGTTCGCCTGCCCACGCTTGCCCATCGCCGACGAAAGGTTGATGATCCGGCCACCCTCGCCCTGTTCGACCATCTGCGCAGCTGCAGCCTTCGAGCAGAAAAACGTACCCATCAGTTTTACGTCGATCACTTTTCTGAACAGTTCGGTCGACAGATCCAGAACTGCAACTCGGTCATCACCAAAAGGGGCGGCTGCGTTATTCACGATGATGTCGATACGTCCGAATTCGGCGAGAGTCGCACTTATCATCTTCTGGACATCGCCCTCGTCGGCAACATTTATGATCAACGGCAGGGCAGCAACGCCGTGGGCTTCAACCTCTCTTGCGGTTGATTCAACGTCAAGCCACCCGGCCTCTTTTTCATCTTCCGGGAACGTTGCAGGGTCTCTGCCGGTTCCGGTGACGACGACATTCGCCCCCATTCGAGCGAGTACGTTGGCAGTTGCGCGGCCAATCCCGCGCATGCGCCCTGCGCCGGTCACGATCGCCACTTTTCCACCCAGTTCAGGGCTGTAATCGCGGTTGATTGCCGTTTTGGTGTCGGAATTGGTGAAACTTGCCATGGGTTGATCCTGCGAAAGATTACGCGTGAGTGGGTCGAGCGTTTTTCACGATTGACCGCAAGCCTATACCGAACGATCGGCAGTGCCGAGGTTATTAGAGGTGCGGGTGTTTAGGAACTAACTCAAATACGTTGAAGGGCGAAGACGTCTGATTGAACTTTCCCCTCACCCAACTTTTTTCTCTGGCTCCACGAGGAGGGGGAGATTTTGAGATAGTTACTTACCGTTCGGGCCGGTCGGTGAGGGTCGCGTCAAGTTTGATGAGGAAACGGGCATCGCGAACGATAGTCACAGAGATGTCGGTGCCGCTTGAGTGTTCGCGTAGGAAATCGGTGAGATCCTGACCGTTGGTGATCTCTATGTCATCAAGCTGGACGATGATGTCGTCAAGCTGAACCCCCGCCCTATCTGCCGGCGACCCCTGTTCTATCACGGTTACGCCGAACCCCTGTGCGACCGGTAAACGCAATGCCCGCGCGAGTGCACGGGTGACGTCGAGCCCGGCGACTCCCAGAAATCCTGGAGCTGGCACCGGCCCCTGCGCGATCAGGTATTCGGCCGCCATCCTTGCAGCGTTGATGTTGATCGCAAAGCCGATACGGTCGCCGATTGCTATTTTCGCGGTGTTAATACCGACGACTTCGCCAGCCATGTTCACCAGTGGGCCGCCCGAGTTGCCCTCGTTAATCGCCGCATCGGTCTGAAAGACATCGGTCAGGTCGCCGCCAGACTTACCGACGATCGTCCTGTCGAGCGCACTGACTACGCCCTTGCTGACCGTTGGCCCACCTTCCAGCCCCAGGGCGTGACCGATAGCAACGACATCTTCCCCAACCCTGAGGGCATCCGAATCCCCGAACACCGCAGGCAGAAGGTCGGCTTTGTCGACTCGAATGATCGCAAGGTCGAGCAGCGGGTCGCTCCTGAATAACTCTCCCTCGACAATCGACCCGTCCTGAAACGCCACGGTTATCGTGTTTGCGCCTTTCACCACATGCCAGTTGGTGAGGATGTGTCCCTGTTCGTCGAATATCACGCCTGTGCCAACTCCGCGACCGGAATCCAGGCTGACAGCGATCTGAACCACCGATGGGGTTAGCAGTTCGACGAGTTCGGGAGTTGTGAGAATGCCGGATTTTGTTGAACCTGTATCCCCAAACGTTGGAGTTGGTGACGATACAGAATTCGGTGTTTGTTGTGATTCTTGCGAACCAACTGGTTCCCCATCGGCCGGGGCAGTCGTAGCGCATGCGGCGAAAACCAGCACGAGTGCAAGCATTGCCAGAGCGGCGGCGGTGAAGGTGTTTATGAATCGCGGGCGAAGAGTCACGGCGGTGGTGTTGTCTGGGTCTAAAAACCGAAATTTATTCAGCCAGCGTATCAAGCGATGTTGTAGGTTGCTTCCGGCAGGCTCCTGCAAGCACGGATGAATCCTATCCCGCACGTGAAAACCCGGGATAAACAGATAGGCCACGGAAGGTGCGGGCTGACGCTGCCGGAACCGGCGCACATGCAGGTGCCGCGTAACTTACACATCAGAAGATCGGGAACGAAACTGAACCTTATCGGGCTTATAAAGAATCGAGCCGCTTCCGAACGCAGAATGATTGTCGGACTGATGATTGGCGCTCTGTTTGCCGCCGCAACTGCTGCCGGAATTCCCCAGTACGCTCGTTCACTCGAAATCGTCTCGATGCGTGCTGCTGTTGCCGACACGGGGCCGTTTAACACGAACATTCATGTCTCGACTTCATGGATCCCGCTTACCGAGCAGGACCGTCTGCGTACAGATCAGGCGGTATCTTCGGCGGTAGGTTCCCATCTGGGCGAACTGGTGGTCAGCACGGTCCGTTACACGAGGAGCCGCCTTCACTGGTGGTCACCCGTGGGTGAGCCGTTACGTACCGACGATCTTGCATCGCAGAGTTCGTTTCAGTACATCGAACATCTTGACGATCACATTGAGTACGTTACTGGGAGAGCGCCCACCGATCACAGATCGGAAATCGATGGCGAGACCGTCATCGAGGTAGCGGTTTACCACGGCCGGGCAGCACTTCTTCAGATCGAAGTCGGGGACATAGTCGATTCCCAGCCTATCGACCGCGGCACCGGCAACATCAGGGCCGTCGTGACTGGGACATTTATGAGGACTCTGCCAGACGAGGTTTTCTGGATGGGGTTTGGGCTGGCGTTTCTCAGTCCGTCCATCGAGGGGCGTGAACAGCCGCTGATTATGTTCCCTACTCGCAATTCGATGTTCACAGCGGTCGCCGAAGTTAACGCTGGCCTCCCCGCCACATTCGACTGGTTTCTCTTCACTGATACCGAATTTATGGCCGACATGAGATTCGATGAACTCGAAACTGCGTTCAGCGATTTAACGCTCGATCTGGAAGAATCGCTCGCCCGGCCGTTTGTCATCACGGAAATGATCGCCCGGCTTGCTTCCATGAAAAAACGGGCTCTGTTCGGGAGCATACCGTTGCTTCTACTGGCTCTGTTGATATTCGCATGCGTCGGTTTCTATCTTGCGATGGCGGCAGGGCTACTGGCCCGCAGGAGGACCAGCGGTTACATGATGATGCAGAGCCGCGGGTTCAACGTTCGCCAACAACTGAAAATACATGCGATAGAGGCAGCTATCGTCGTGGTCCCGTCAGCGGTGATCGCCCCGC
>CAYLWG010000047.1:0-16535 GCA_964387235.1 uncultured Dehalococcoidales bacterium | reverse complement strand
AAATCGGTCAACTCCTACTGAGCGCCCATGATACTGGCGATGTATTTGAACAGTTCGTTGAAGAATTACGCACGGTCATTCAGGTCGACCGGATCGTGATTTCGATAGCCCAGCCCGATGGAACGGCTCTTGTCGATCGGTATCGGCATGGCATATCCGCCCCTATTTGGGATGAAAACCCTGTCGTTCCGATAGCAGAATTAATGCCGAATGGAGTCGATGTGACATCGCACGGTTACATACTCAACTTCGAGACTATGAGGGACGCTGATCCGGTGGTTTCACCCGGATTGCACGCGAACTACAGGGCCGGTCTTAAAGCTGCGATGTTTGCGGGGCTCAAGGCAAAAGGTCGCCTGGTTGGGGTGATCAACGTGAAGTCGCTGAATAAGAGTGCTTACAACACTGACGATCTCGAGTATTTTGAACAGGTTTCCGACCACGTTGCGGCCTCGATAGAGCGAACTCTTTCACACGAATCCGAGGCCGACATGAGTCGAGTTCGCGGGAATGGGATTCGGTCTCAACAGGATGAACTGCGGGCAGTCGATGTGATTCGGGCGAAGGAACGTTTGCTGTCCTACGCTTCACAGGAACTGCGGACACCGCTATCCGGCATCATGGCGTTTACCGATTTGCTGGTTCGTAACCGCCACGGAAATCTGGATGAAAAACAAGTTCGATACCTTTCGATTATCCGGCGCAACGCCGAGGAACTCTCAGAGAAAGTCGATTCGCTTATCGACCATGCGGAAGGAAAACTGGGTCAACCGCATGTCAGTCTGGAGAGTTTTGGCATGGCTGAAATGCTCCGAGATGCAATCGCTGATTCGGCTCCAAAACTTGCCGAGCAAGGCCAGTCAGTCGACGTCGAGGCAAATGATGGAATTGAAATAATTGGTGATCGTCGCCAGTTGATAATCGCAATCGGGCACCTGATCGAAAATGCGTCTCGTCATACTCCGCTCAACACGTCGATTCGAGTTATCGGAAGACGGGTCGGCAATAGAGTCGAACTTTCAGTCTTCTGTCATAGTCCTGTAGATTCCCATGAATTCGTACCAGGCGAGGTCGACCCTTTCGAGGATGAAGACGATGCAGGTACTCCGGTAAGCCCCGGGGCCGATACCGGTCTCGACTATGTCCGTGGGATTGCGATGGCTCACGGTGGTGACGCGATTCACGATTCGACGCCGGACGGCGGCGCTCGGTTCATCATCCGCATTCCGATCAGATCCGACTCATCTGAGGATTCTTAGGCTGGCTCTTGGCCGACTAAAGTCACGTTTATCAACCCGAACATTGCTCTGGTTATCAGCTGTGGCACGTGAGAAATTTTCGTTCAGTCTGGTTTATTTTGCCCGTTATCGGCACTGGTAGTGTCAGGTAATTTGCTGTCGAAATCATCTTCAGAACCGGTGCCGAACAAGTAATTTCCTGCAGCTGTTATCAAAATTGACACTCGTGTAATCGCTGGCGGCAGCGCCGTGGTCAATTGGCGAATCGAACGGATCATCAGTGTTGTCAGCTCTACCAACAGGCGGGCTGTAAAAGAACTCGTTTCGCGCATCGTTCGCCATATGATCGAGGTTACCTGTCGTAGTTTCGCCGTTGTCGATCGGCGCACAGTGCGACCTGCCGATCTGGCAGCCGATGCAATTGGACCCGGCGGGATCTGATTCGTAAGTTCGGGCTCTGCATCAGAGACGACTGGAGTCGGTCGTGTGTATGTTTCAGCATGGGTGCGGGCCAGTGGGTACTGGGAAGCCACCGGTTTGGGTTGCGTGACAGGAATCGTTGGAGTCGGTCTCTTTTCGCGGGAAGCGGATTTCTTTCTCAGGCTGCGCCGAAGAAATCCCCGGCGACGTTTTTTCGCAGGAGTCAGCGAGAAAACCAGTGTTGGCACAGGTGATGATTGGAAGCCCTGTATCGTCGCGTTAAAATCCTGGAACTGTTTAACGATCTCTCGAAGCAGGTTTGGCGTTACGGTTTTCGACAGTTCCAGGGTGAATTCGACCTGAGACCCGCTGCGCCGGAATTCCACATTCTGTACATGCCTGGAATCGAGGATCAACTTTTTGATGACAGTCGGATTTCCGGAAAATCCGGTCACGAGCAGCATTCCGGTGCCGACTTCGGCCGAAGTACTTGTTGATTTGGTTACTCGATCGCGCATCCGTTGATTGTGCCGCATTTTGCGACTCACCGGTTGGTGCGGTCGTTATCAGCTAACCGGGAATATCCATTCATCAGGCAGGTTCTATGCCAGAGAGGCTCTACACCAAATGGGTTCTACTGAAGCGGAACTACCTGAAAATCGTCAAAGGCGTTTGCCTTACCGGCTTCGATATCGGCCGAGAACAGACCGTAGTACGTGTTGCCAGCACCCGGTGAATAAGTACGGGTCATCACGGGCACCGCGTCGATGAGAAAAGTTATCGATGAGCCATTGGCGACAACGGAAAGCAGGTGAGATTCGCCAACATTCCAGGCGATGGACACGCGCCCGAGTTCGCCTGAATTGCTGAGTGCGACAACGCTTGATGCGCCATCGAAGAACCACATCAGGTACTGGGTTCCGTCAAAGTTTGCCCTTGTGATAATTCCTGACCGTGGGAACATGTTGCGAGCGAAAAATGTGGTCCACTGAGGTCCATAACGGGTCACGACAGCCGAGACCTCTGAATCGGAGATCTGTGCGTCGATGAGGATCCGGCGGTCTTGAATGCCGTAATCGAACACGCCAGTTTCGATCGCGGTATTACCGCTGATCTCCCAGTCGCCACGCGCTGTAGATTTGAACCAGGTCGAGCCCACCGGTGCGACATCCGGCGCATGGACCGCCAGCAGGGTGGTATCGGCATCGGTGAACGTGTCTACCAGTACGGGTGTCGGGGGTGGCACAGGTGTTGGCTCCGGCACGCCAGCGGGCAGCCTGAGCAGAAAGTTATCGAAGCGTTCGTTGTGGTAGGCGTTGCGGAAAAAACCAGTCCACGTAGCCCCAACCAGATCGGTGTCGGTGAGTTTGAAAACTTGCCTGTTACCAACGAAAGCCCGCAACTTATCCTGTTTTATCTCAACCCGAAGTTCTTCGGACCTGCCGATTTTCCAAGAAGTTTTCTTTACATCAAGGGTGAAAAATACCCCACCGATTTTCTTACCCAGCACCACGGTGTTATCGCTCTGCTTGAAAAACAAGAAACCGTTCCTGTTGTCGGGGGCCTGACCGCCGAATGTAAGACCGGTACGGCCTCCATCCCATTGCTGGGTCGATTCGATCATGTATTCGTCACGCCCGGTATCAATGAACGCAATTTGATCCCCGGCTACCTCTGCCGTCTGGGTGACTTCGAAATTAGTGAACTGCCAGCGTCCGCTTTCTATCTGCCATCCCGAGCCCGACGGGTCGAGATCAGGGAACCGGTTCTGTATGACATCAGAGTTGTAGTACGTGAAGCTGTCGTACATCCACGCACCGTCTGGCACTGGTGGTGGGTCGAGCACCTGCGGGGACGACACCGTCAGGTTGGGGTCTGGCTGATCGAGAGGCACTGATTGGCGCACCGTGAAATTGTGGAACAGGTTGGTAGTGCCTTTTGTGAACAACCCGGCCCTTTTTGCCGAGCCCATGCTGGTTCCCCGGGCGAGAATCAGCACCCGATTCTCATCGCCGGTAACAGACGGGTCATCGATATAAATCCGGGCGTTCGATCCGTTGATTCGAACCCGGAGGTTTCGCGTGGTCCCGGTCGCCCAGTCGTACGGCGCACGTCCGTACTCTCGGAACGCCCCGGTAGATGGCTCGATTCTGCCAGCGACGATGTAATGCCCATCCCAGAACGCGATCGATCGGTTGTTGGAGGCATCAACACCCCATGCGAGGCCAGTGATCCCTCCATTCCACGTTATGTCTGCGCTGATATCGGCATCGTCGATTCCGGTCGGAATAACGACGGTCTGATCCCCGCCACCGCTCAGGCTGACGAGCCTCGCGTCGCCACCGGTTGTGACTTCCCATGTGCCTTTGATTTCGACCCACTCAGGCTGTCCGGGCACGTTATCGGCGGGCCGGAGGTTCATGGGGCCAGCGCCAGTGTCGAACGAGTCCTGAACCACTATCGGGCCGAGAGTTACGGTGAGGGGCGTTGCCAGTGGGGCCGATGATTTGACGGTGAAATCAAGGACGGATGTGGACGAGTTGTTCTGGTAATACAGGCCAACTCGTGTCTCGCCAGCCAGATCGCCATCGGAAACGGTCGAGATTTTCTTATTGTTGAGCCACAACTGAATCGTTCCGGCGTTATCCACAACTCGAATTGTTTTTTGTTTACCGGCTTTCCATTTGGCCTTTTTTGATCCGAGTTCTGTTTCAACGCCACCGACAACTTTGATGATGCGACCCTGCTGTCCGTCGAACTCGGCGCGGAAGTGGTTCAAAGGGTCTATCCACCGGAACACCAGCCCAACTTCGCTCGACTGACCGGACCTGACGAACTCCACGGTGAGGTCGATGCTTTCCAGGCGCCCATCAATAATCGAAAAATAAGGTGTGTTCAGCCCGCTCGGGTCTGCAATAGCTTCACCGGTAACGTCGATGGCAAAGTTCTGCCCGAAAGTGGTTTGCCAGCCGGTTCCAATATCGTCCACAGTCGGCGTATGCACCCCCAGAAGGGTTCCGACCGAATCGGAGAACGAGTCTTCGATGATAATCGCTGCCTTATTTTTCTTTCCGTGATTATCATCAGCGAACGCAACTCCACCACCTCCGCCAACGAACAGCAGTGTCATCGCTATCAGGACTATTGTGGTGAGTTTTTTGTGCATAATCGGCCACATGATCGCGTGTGTTCGGAAATCGATGTTGCTTCTAGCTTCTGACCTTTGGCCTCTGGCCTCTGATGTTTCGATGATGCCACAAATGGCATGCAGTGCAGGTGTGCGGCGGGTAAAGAATGTTGGGTGCGGAGGGCCGACCATAAACTGAAAAAGAATGCTCTCCTAGCGGAGTTCATTTGCCACAAAATTGTCGAACGCGTTCCCCTGACCGCGTGACATCAGGCCGATGATGCTCGTTTCGGTGTTCCCGGCACCCTCCGACATCACCGCGGCAGGTTCGCCATTAAGGAATCCCGAGACTGTTCCAGACTCATCTATACGAATTCCAAGGGCCAGCGTATCGCCCTGTTCACGGGCTTCGATTATCGCTGAACCCGTGATGCTGAATATGCCGTTTCTCAACACCCCGAAGCGCATTTCATGTAGCCCCTGCGAATCAGGGAAGAAGTAGTACAACGACCAGTTTTGCGGGTCGGCGTAGCCAAAAATCAGGCCAACCGGTCCTTTCTCCCAAATGACATCGACCGATATCTCTCGTGCTCCGGGCACTTCGATCACCAGTCGCGCATCCTGATTCAACCCGAAAAATTCTTGAACCTGGCCCTCGACGATGCTCCATTTTCCGCCGTCAACCCGCCAGTTCGTTGTCACTCGGGCTGAGTCGGGGAAGTGAAGACCTGCCTCGATGAGGTCAAGATCGGTAAACGAATCCGAGAGGACAAGCGGTTCGGAACTGATTGGCACCGTAACGACTGGCCCGCGGCCAACCGCGGATTCTTCGGCAGCGAACGACCAGTACCGAAGAATTGCGAGTTCGCCGGTAACAGCTGTTTCATAATCGACTTCGAACAAAATTTCGTCAGATGAAACAAGGCTTGCCGGGACCGATACCGTGACTATCGCGTCGGGAGAATCGGTTGATCGTAGTTGGGCCACACCCAGACGAACGCCATTCGCGCTTATCGATAACGCACCGAGCCGAGTCCTGTCGTACCTGATCGCAAGGATTAGGGGAGTCTCTGGTATCGCCGCAAGCGTAAACCGGTCGAACCCACCGACCGGCTGCAAGCTGTAGCTTTCGGTAAGCCGCGCACCACGCCCGTACGCACTTGTCCATTCATAAGCAAAACGGCCTTCACCGCCAGTGTAGTTGGTATCGATTTCTGACTGCGGATCGCCTATATCAAGTGATCCCAGGAGCGGAAGGCCTTCAAGTCGAACCAGTTGATAGGTGTCGGGGGGGATGTCGATCAGATCGAGGTTGGCGCGCCAGACTGCGATCTGATCGAGAGGGTATTCGGTTCCAGATACCGCGGAGAATCGCTGTCTGAAATCGAGTTCAGGTACCGATCGTGCAGCACCATCATCCCATGTGATTATCCAGTCCGCATCGAACTCGTTGAGCGTGGCTGAATTTAGAGGGCGCCGGGTGATATTAGGCGAGCCGCCCCCGGTCATATCGTAAACAGAACCGTGATCTAGCGTGTTTCGAATGGCGCTGGCTTGCACTGCCATAACTACATCATCTGGCGATCCGTTTTCGTTCAGCCATTCTGCTGGCTCGATCATGAATGTTCGAGTGGCGAGCGCGGCTTCGTGATATGCAGGCGGCAATTCCCGCCAATCGGTAGGCCAGCTGGAAGAAATACCCAGAAGCAGAACGAATACACCAGCCGCAGGCAGAATTCTTGCCATTGGCTCGCCCAGTTGATTTGCAACATTTCGCCCGGCGTTCGAGGCGAGTCCAACTGTCAGGAGTTGAGTCATTCCGATACCCAGCGGGATAGCCAGTAGAGGCCAGATCAGCGCTACCAGGTTCCACTGGAAGAATGCTGGCGAGTTCATTTCGCGCCACCCCGAAAGGAAATACAGGTACGCCAGACTCATCGGAAGCAAAACGATAGACACCGCCCCCGCACGTCGCCATATTGCGGCGTTTCCCACCAGAATTATTGCTATCGAAGCGACAAACAACGGGGTGTCGAATGCTGAGTAAGTAGACAAATATCCGGTGATGATCGACCACATATTCGACCAGTCAACAAAGTTGAACGGGTGTGCCTGAAGCGCGAAAGTCGATGGCAGTAACCCGCCATCGGCGAAGAAGGTAATCGCCAGCATCCCAACGAAAACGATTACGGGCAAGGCTAATCTGGTTCGCAAAAGCCCGAGTTGCTCGGGGGATGCGGCCGGGGCCGATTCGCCAGAAATAGTTGACCAGCGGATCCTGGCGATTACGTCGATTGTGTAGCCGATGAACACAAGGGCCCCAACCGGCCATATTCCGATAGCTACCGCTGCTGCAATCGAAGTTCTGCGTTCTTGCCGTCTCATTCGAAACACGATCAGCCACGCTATGGCAGCCACGAAAAGTGCGTGTTCTGTGCCGCCAACTATGGCATAAACGAACCTGGGTTCGAGAACCAGCGGGGTGATCGCAACAAGCGCGAGCCAGTGCGTTTTCGACGTTATCTTCGCGATGTTGAACACAGCGGCAGCTGCGACAAATAGCAGGACAAGCCCTGCGAATTTGAGAAGCAGCATTGCCGGAACCGATAAAACCCCGGCGATCACCTGTAGCAACGCTACCAGTACGACCCATGATGCCCCGCCCGTGGTCGAACTACTGCTGATTGGTGAAAACCCGAGGCGTTGATCTTCGACAAGGCTGCGTGCGTAAGCAAGTGCGGTGTATGAAGTGTCGGATGGTCCAACAGCTATCAATGTCGTAGCTTCCGGGCCGGAGAAAAACAGGTAACCAGACCCGGCAAGCGCGACCATAAACGCGATTACAACCAACGGCGCGATTCTGCTGTTAGCCAACCAACCGGCAACTTGCCGGCCTGTGGCCGGGCTGTTCTGTGCGGGCGTCTTTTCTGTAGCCCCGGCAGTAGTCGTTATCGTTGACATCTTTTAGTCCGGTGGTGCCAGTTTCATAGCGAAACGCCCCGCCTGCTTAACTCGTGATACCAGAGGGTCCAACGACCATCGCCTGTTGCTTACATCCCAGAAATAGCCGATCACCGAGATACCACGCTGCGCGTATGCTCGAACCGGGATTAGCTGCCCGGTGGTGAACGAATTTCTTAACAAAAACAGGAAGAAAATAATCAGCGGAACCGGCTTCGTGGCGTGATACAGAATAGACAACGAAGCCGGCCAGTAAACCTGCGGGTCGAAAGTGACATCCCTTGCGATACCCGCTGGCTCGAACGCGATGATCCACCATTCGATGAACAGGTGTGCTGTTGGTAGCGCAAGGAACAGCCATGTGACCAGTGCAGCAGTACTTCCGTTCTTGCCGCGTATGAAAAGTAATACGAGGAACGGAAGCAGCATCAGGTATTGATGCTCCCAGACGTCCTTGAAAACAATCAGATAAACGCCCATCCAGATGGTCAGGTTCAATAGCAAGTCGAACTTCCTGACCAGGAACGTCACTGCGAGCGCGCCGAATATAACTGCTGGCCCCAGCAACCACAAAAGATTGAACTTCCAGCCTGGTTCGGGGCCTGCAGGTGGGGTCAGCGTACTGGGAGCGGCCGCACCGCCTTCAAAGCGGCCCTCCAGCGAATAACCCGCTATTGAGGCGAGCGCTTGAACGCCCAGCCCTTCCGCACCGAACGACGTTGTGTAGGTTGTGCTGGCGATACCTGAATTTTGATCGAGTAGTTCCGAGACATCTCCGGTGTTGAAGGCGAAATAGGGGACGTTTAGCAGTGCGATTACTACCCCGGCAAGAATCAACACCCGGAATTGGCCTTTTCGCAGCAGGGCGGGAGCGAGAAATAGCGAGTTGGTTTTAAGCAGAACCGAACCAATCCACGCCCACTTCGTTAACCGCGGTTGAAGCTTCCACATGCCAAACATCATCCACATGAACATACTGGCCATAGCAAGTGAAAATTGTCCAAGGAATAACTCTGCGTACAGCGGGGTGAATAGCAGCCACATTGCAGTTGCGACGTTCGCCCGGTTTGGCGATCTGGACATTTGCCGGGTCAAAACAATGTTGAACAGTAAAAGAACTTCCAGTATCGCTATCCATATCCAGTACGAGTTCCAGGGCTCGAACAGTAGAAACGGCCCTGCAAAGGTGTACGCCACAGACGGTATGTAGCGGTAAGCAAACGAGTATGGAACATCGAGCGCGAACCCGGTTTCCTCGTAAACGCTTCGGCCCTGATACAGATTTGACGATCCCTGGTAGACAGAGAAAAAATCGCTAGCCTGCTGTCGCCTGTAAGTGTCGTTCGACATCAGGTTCAGCCAGCCGGTAAAAAGAGATATCAGCACGATCAGATGGAATGCGATGCCGACGATGACCAGTGTTTTTGTTCGTCTTGAGGAACCGTTCCACTTCAGGGATGCCGAAAGCGATTCGGCAGGGTTCCATTCGGCTTCGCGTTCGGGAACTGGTTGAATATCGGTTTGCAGCCCCACTTGTAACTTCGTCTGGCGGTCGTCATCGAACCGGTCATCGTCTTGCGAACCGGGCGGTTGCTGAACGTCCGAAATGGCGACCGAGTCGGGAACTGCATCGAGAGTGGTGGCCCCGGTTTCATCAGGATATTCAACCGGTTCATCACTCAACCCTGAAGACATCTCAACACTGCGAACCGGGGGCAGTGTGATGCTGGATGCAGTGAACAGCACGGCCTCGGCCTGCCATTCGGTGGAGATCGAGCCTATGGTCACTTCGAATCCGGGAAGCTGTTCAAGGTGCAGGGCAATCTCTTCGGCAGCCTCCGGAACGTTATCGACACGAACTTTTATCGAACAGATCGAATCCGTGTCGCCGTGAACGGTTATGTCGTCCAAAAAGTCAATATCGTCGATGAGCGCTATCAGCCGCGGTTCAACTGATCTATCACGGTCTGTCCAGACGAGATCGATATGTTTCTTGCGAGGGGCCATTCAACAAATGCCAAAAAATGAAGGAGCGATTAGCAGGACGTGTGTACGTTCCAAACATACGATATGCGATGCTTGGGAACTCAAGTACGTCGGGTTCGAATAAACGCCAGATTGGCCCTCACCGATGGGATATCCCAGCCCAGATCAATCGGGAGGGGTTATGTTTCTCTCGGACTGAATGCTGCTGGCAAGAGTTGCACAACCGATAGATGCCTGCGGCTAAAGTTTGCAAACGTGAAACATATCATCGGATGTCATTTTTAATCGACAAGTTCTGGCACGCGAAATCAACTGACGCTGGTTCTAAGGAGCGGGTCAGGCGCTTTTTTATTACCAACAAAAAAAGCATCCTGGTCGTGCTGCTGTTGTCGCTTTCACTCGTCTGGATGATGGGTGACGTGATTCTGGACCCGGCCAATATACCGGGTACCGACACCTACTTTCACATCACCCTTATCGATGAAGCCCGTGATCGGATATTAGCCGGCCAGCCGATCGGCCCTATTTCCGAATCGATAAACGGGGGAAGGGCCTACCTGTACGGAACGGATTCCACTTATCCGCAGTTCGGATACTGGGTGGCGGTGATTGTCGCACTGGCCGTCGGAAGTTCCGAGCTATCTTTTACGCTATTGATGTTCGCTGCGTTACTTACCGCGCAACTCACGTTCTTTCTCGGGTTCAAAAGTAGGTTTGGTGTAGTGCCAGCCGCATATGGCGCGGTAGCTTTCGGATACGCACCGTTCCTGATGACCAACGTCCTTCCTCAGGGAAGGTTTCCGGCGGTACTTGCAGTTGCATTGCTTCCGCTCATCATGTCGGCGGTCCTCAGAATACTGGAATCACCCGGTAAGAAATGGTGGGCAGTTGGCCTAATTGCGACAGCCGTTTCAGTGGCGTTTCACCCGATGGTCTTTTACATGGCCGCGATTGGATTGGCCGCAATCGGAGCAGCATACGTAGCGGCGGTAAAAACATCACTGAACCGAATTCTTCTTGCCAGTTCGATGATCGTGCTGGGTGTACTGGTGGCATGGTTAATGTTGCCGTCCGGGCTCAATTCACTTTCACTGAATAATGGTGCAGCCAGCACAATTGTCGGTTCCGGTGGCCCTGGAGTACGCGCCACCACCGGCGGTCATGCAGTGATCGTGCCGTTCTCGATCCGCTGGAATTCGTTCGATGTCCGCCTTCGCAGTTTCAACGAAAATTATGCGGGTCTTGGACTGGCGCTGGCTGGCCTGACATCGCTGGTATTTGCCTGGCGAAAAAAAGTTGCTCTATTTGCAGTAGCAGCCATTTTTCTTTATCTGCTGGCATCAGGCACAGCGACGCCGTTATGGAACATGATTCCGCTTGCGTCGGTGCTTGAACCGCGCAGATTTTTGTTTCCCGCCTACCTCGCGGTCGGATTGGTAATTGGTTCGGGTGTGAGCGTGCTGATCGCACAAATGCACATTGTCGCCACCAGACGTGTTCGGCTTCAAACAGTTTTTGCGCTCGTATTAATCGCTGCTCTGATGGCCTTCGACGCCATTCCTATGGCAGGGCGAATCGCACCCGATGAGCGCGACCTTGAACGCTTATGGGTCGACACGATTGCAGATAAATCGAACGGCGGACGGGCATTCTGGCAGGCTTACAAGGACTTTTCCCCGTACTACTTCTTCAGCCAAAAGGCTGGTGTTGAGACGATCGGGCGGATGTCGGATGTCGATCGGGCAATTCGTCAGGGGTTTCCGGAAACGGCGTTGGAGCAAATCGCACTGCTCGACGTTCGTATTGTTCTAACAGAGCAGATTGTGTTCGAAGGATTGGTGGATCAACTTGTAGCGCACGGGTTCACCGAGGATATGAAACAGGACACTCAACTGCTGCTGACTTCCGATAAACCGAGCGTGCGAGTAATGACGGCGTCTCGAAATGTCGGGCTGGTCGGTGTTGCGGCCGAACTGTACTGGTCGAGAATTATTCCTAACTCAATTCCTATCGGAAACCTGTCGGATGCCCCGACCGGCCTGACAGATACGCTGGACGCGATAGTTATGTCGGCGTATTCAGCGGCAGAAGGTTCCGATATCGAATCGCTCCTGATCGATTACGTAAACGGCGGCGGAACAGTGATAATCGGGGAGCCGAACCGGTCAGGTGATGATCTGTTCGGAGTTGACGGTGTGCGGCGCGAAGTGCCCGCCGTTTTATCCGTGGAATCCGCATCAGGGCCGGTTCAAACACAGCCATTTGAAATTAACGGCAGGCCGTTCTTCGGTATTTTTTACGATGACGCAGGTGAGACCGTGCTGGCTGGCACCGATGAAAGCGGCAACGAGATTCCTATTATTCAGAAGCGCAGTTTGGGCGAGGGCGCGATTTACTGGGTTTGCTGCAACATAGGCAACCACATCGTTGAAAATCCGGGCGAAGATTTTGAACTTGCTTACACGCTACGTTCATTCTTTGAAAATGAAATTGGCGGTTACGGCGATATCTGGCCCCGGCCCTTCGGCACCGAGTTAACCGTCAATGGTCCGTCGGATTTTGAATTTACGTACCGATCTGATGAACCGACACTTGCCGTGATTTCAGCGAGACCGTTGAGCCAGCGGCGTGTGTTGGTCGATGGCCAGGAAGAGGCTGAAATTCTGCCTTACGGCCCCGTATTCGCAATCGAATTACCAGCTGGCGAACACCGGGTGTCAGTCACAACATCAGCGAACCCAGTGACGCCCGGTGCGTTGGGGCTCTGGGTATTAGCGGTGGCGACTACCGTTTACCTGCTGCGTAACCTGTGGCTGTGGTTAGCGATTCCCCCGTTACCGTCCGTTGGGCTCAGGTATGCGATCAGGCGCTGGATATCCGAACCTCCGTTTGTGCGAGAGTTTTCCATATCGGCCGGCGTACTCAGAGTGTGTGAACCGAGGACTGGCCGGCGCTTTGATGTTAAAGCCCCGGACGGGAAATTTCGGCGTTTCGAGCCTTCGGGCGACGAAATGTTGATTGCGCTGGTCTTCGTCGAATTTTCTGCGCCCGCGGGCGAGGGCATTGAATTTGATTTTGACCGTTTGATTCTGAGTTCTGCCGAGGGCCGAGAATTTCACGCCACACCACCAGGCGAACTTCAGTCGCACGACCTGATGTTCCCGAATTTACTGCACCTTACGGATATCAAATATTCACTTATAGGGCCGATCATAAAACTGGCCCCCTCAGAGGTAATACGCGGGTATATCGCCTTCGAATATCCGGCAGCCGAAGAATACCCATTCGTTCACGGTGCATTCGTGAATCTGCGGTGATATTGAGCTGTCAGATCAAAAAAAAGCAGTCGGCCAATGCCGGAAACGCTGGCGTCCTTACCCCGCATTTGGGGGAAGGTTAGATTTTTGTCATGAACTTGAGAGCATCCGGTAAAACGCTACTCTGGGCCGCGCTGGCCGTGCTGTTTGCGGTTGGCGCAGCCGCATGTGGTCGCGACTCTGTCAGCGAAGACACCGACACAGGCGAAATGCTTTCGACTAGCGACATCACGAATCCGTCCGTACAGGTGCCGGAGCTTTCGTCAGCACTAATACGAGATAGTTTTTCGGGTCCGACCGGGCAACCCCTGGCGGGTCGTCAGCCAGAAACTGCCGTATCGACCAGCTCTCGCTGGCTCACTCCGGGTGCTACGGACTGGCGAACAGATGGTGAATCGGCGATTCTGGAAGTGGCCGTCGATCGCGACCTCAGAGCGGTGATCGTCGCAGACCTGCCTCGAAGCTGGGTTCGTGCCAGTATCGTTCGGGAACGGGGCCTTGTCGGACTGGTTATCAGGTACAGCGAAGAAACTGACTGGGTGATGGTCTGGTCCAATGGTTCGGAAATGGTTGCCGGGCAGAGCGTAGGTGGCCGTTACAGCGACCTGGGACGCCAGACGTTTGATTGGCCCGCTTCAAGAAACTCACGCGTTTTCGATCTCATCGACGCAGGTTCCGAGATTCTGGTCTTCGTCGATGGTCAGGAAGTATTGCGGTTTCCCGTTGACCCGGCGAACGTCGGCAACGGTGTTGGTTTGTTCACAAGAAATTCGGATAAGAACAAGTTTGATGACTTCACGGTGTGGGCAACCCCGTCTGACCTCGTAAAAATTGAAGCCAGCCCCGCAAGCACCGAAAAACCGACTGTCACTGTAAAAATTGAAGCCAGCCCTACAGTCACTGAAAAACCGACGGTCAGTGCCGACGATTCCCCTGAAGAGCCGATATTGGACATCACCGCGACCGACAGAGGGACAATTGCCCGCGGTTTCGAACTTTTCGGTGAGATGGGATGTGGCAGCTGTCATGCTGTGAGTGGTCGGGACGACGCCACGGGCGGGGTGGCCCCGGGCCTCGATACAATCGGCGATGGGGCCCTCACTCGAATACCGGGCGTTCCGGCTTCTGCCTACCTCCGGAATTCGATCATTGACCCCACAGCGTTCATCGTCGATGGTTACCCCGCCATTATGCCGTCGTTCGAGGGGAAGATCACACCGGCGGAACTCGAAACCCTCATTGCTTATCTTCTTTCGCTCTCCACTGGCCGGGCAGAACCCGTCACTGGTGTGATCGACTCATTTATCGGTATCGGCGGTCGCATGGTCGATGAAGGCCGTGTTCCCGAACATGGGCCGGCAGAAACCGTCTGGGTCGCGAAGACCGGTAATTGGTCTCTGGGTCCTTCCGGGATGATTGAGGCGGGAGGAGCAAACGCCGACAGCCGGTTGATAGTCGAATCGGGCATAGATAGGGCTTCCACCTCAGTAAACCTGAGGTGGTCGGATGGTATTGCGGGGTTAGTGGCCCGTTACACCGATTCGCGGAATTGGATCATGGTGTGGTATGACCAGTCCGCCGGGATCGTAATCTCGGCCCACTCGAGTGAGGGGTTCGAAGAGATCCAGCGCATCAAGTACGACTGGGGTGCGCCAGGTACGGGTCGCCGCATGAAGATCGACGACTTTGGCGATATCGTCGATGTATGGGTCGATGAAGACCTGATTTATTCGTTCAGTCCGGGGCCAGTGCCACCTGGCAGTATTGGGGGGCTTTTCAGTAGAGGCCACACCGCCAACGAGTTCAGTCGCTTTGCGATCATCGAATTGGGAGATCGCCCGGTGGGCCTGTTGGCGAAAGAAGACGATGGTTTCCAGGATGATGGCGGCCCACAGGTCGTGCTGCCCCCGGATCCGATGCAGGCCCCCCGGTTCATAGAAGAATGGCGCGATCGGCGCGGTGAACCACAACTCTCAGGTTCGTTTGCCGATGCCGGGTATACGATCGAGGTCGTGGCAGACGAGGGTATTGCCCATCCGATTTCGATCACCTTCGGCGATGGCGTTATGTATGTCGCATCAGGGGAACTGGCAGCACTCGATAAGGGCGCGGTGTATGCCCTTGAGCAAATGCCTGACGGTGAGTTTGGCCCCCCGGTTCTGGTGGCGACAGGGCTCAGGCGGCCCACAGGCATTTTGTATGCATTCGGATACGTTTACGTGTCATCCCGCGGGGCTATCACCCGGCTCCGCGACCTGGACGGTGACCTTGTAGCCGACGAGGCAGAGGAGATTGTGACGGGTCTGCCATTCGGCCGCGAGGGGGTCGAGGGACATGCAACTGATCACCAGACGCATGGACTGAGACTAGGGCCAGATGGTCGCATTTACGTCACACAGGGTGCCAGGACCGACCGTGGTCCCCTTGAACTTCCCCTTGAAGGCACGATCTTTTCAATGTTGGCCGATGGATCGGACATCAAGGTGTATGCGACCGGTTTTCGTAATGCGTTCGACTTCGATTTCAATTCACGCGGCGATATGTTTACTGCGGACAACGGCCCAAACGTTTTAGGCGACTCGAAACCGCCAGATGAGCTGCACTACGTCAGGCCCGGTGGGGATCATGGATTCCCCGATGTTTTCGGTGATCCACCTGCGGGAAGCGATGTAGAAAAACCTCTCAGAAAATGGTTCACGCCCATCGCTCCGGGCGGTATGGAGTTTTACGACGGCGGGACTCTTACCGGGCTCAGTAACGATGACCTTCTGCTCGTAATGTGGAACAAGTTGGCCGTTATCAGGTTGCGGATCGAAATGATTGACGGGGTGTATGCGTTTATAGAAGAAGAGCTCGTGATGTGGGCTTTTGGCACACCGATCACCGATCTGACGGTAGCGCCCGATGGCAACATATATGTTGCGGATTGGGGAGGCGGACGAATCTTCAGGGTTCGCCCGTAAATAGCCTCTGCGATTGGGGCGGTTCGTATCATCGGCCCATCGGAACTGCAACGGCCAGTTTGGTCTGCAAGGACGATGGCGAATAGAACGATGTCTACGAAGATCTGCCAGGCTACATTCGAACCGCTCTGCGTCCCGTTAGCGTCCCAGGAATTCATTTTCAGATTGGCCAACGGGAAACCTTTAAGGCGCGCTGACCGAGGGAAGCTATCGTTCGACGGGGGCGTGTCTCAAAAAAAGACCCCGCATATGCGAGGTCTTTTCGGTATTTTCGTGGAGCGGCGGACGAGATTCGAACTCGCGACATTCTGCTTGGAAGGCAGAAGCTATTCGGGGCGCGGGACGGCGAATAGTGTCTGCTAAAGAATTAGACACTGTTCGGGTTTTGTTGGGGAAATGTGGCGTGGTGTGGACGCGAAGAGCCCCTGTGACCCGAAGGCCCCAGGGGCTCAACACGAAAGCGATTTTTTGCCATCACCGAGCTTCACCGGATGGTCAGGTTCCCTCTCGGCCTATATATCGC
>CAYLWG010000046.1:14068-16597 GCA_964387235.1 uncultured Dehalococcoidales bacterium | reverse complement strand
CTAACACTGGGGGCTGTTGCGATCAACCCGAGGCCATATTCCCGCTCCAGCCGCTCTTGCACGATATCCATGTGCAGCAGGCCAAGAAACCCGCACCGGAAACCGAAACCAAGAGCCACTGAAGATTCCGGCTCAAACACGAGTGCTGCATCGTTCAATTGGAGTTTCTCCAGCGCATCACGCAGCTCCGGATATTCCTCGCTTTCCGTAGGAAAGATCCCCGTGAACACCATCGGTCGCTGGGCTGTGTAGCCGGGAAGCGGATCCACAGCAACGTTCCCAGCCATCGTCACCGTATCGCCAACCCTGACAGCCTTCACATCTTTCAGGCCGGTGGCAACGTAACCTACCTCGCCGGTCTGTAGCCCTCCGGTCTTTTCCAGCACCGGGCTGAAAAACCCCGTTTCCAGCACGTCAGCTTCAACGCCTGTACTCATTAACCGAATTCGTTCGCCAGATTTCAGCGATCCGTACATCACTCTCAGGTAAGCAATCACACCTTTGTACTGGTCGTATTTGGAATCGAATATAAGCGCTCGGAGCGGTTCGTCCACATCGCCCGCAGGGGGTGACACCCGAGTGACGACCTGTTCAAGCATGTCCTTGACGCCATCACCGGTTTTGGCCGAAATTTTGAGGACTTCTTCTTCTTTGAAACCGAAAGTCTGCTCGAGTTCGGTCATCACCCGCTCGACCTGCGCAGCGGGCAGGTCGAGTTTGTTTATGACCGGGATGATTTCGAGATCGTGTTCAAGCGCAAGATAAACGTTGGCAATCGTTTGCGCCTGTATGCCCTGCGTGGCATCGACGAGCAGCAAAGCGCCTTCGCATGCAGCGAGCGACCGGGACACCTCATACGAAAAATCGACGTGTCCGGGAGTATCGATCAGGTTGAGCTGATAATCGATTCCATCCTGGGCGGTGAATTGGAGTCGGACGGCCTGTGCTTTGATCGTTATACCGCGTTCCCGCTCCAACTCCATAGTGTCGAGGTGCTGTGCGGTCATGTTTCGCTCCGAAACCGCCCCGGTCAGTTCGATCAGACGGTCAGCGAGGGTCGACTTCCCATGATCTATGTGGGCGATGATGCAAAAATTTCGGACGTGGTTCTGTGGCATATGCTTCAAGTCTAGCCGCAAAGAACAGGGATTCCCTGCGAGAAAACAGCCGACTTCAGAACGGTTTTTCTACGTGCGTTAGTCGTGATCCGATTAAGTGTTGTGTTGTGATCGGCGAATGAGATATTCGTTGTCGTGGCGTAGAGCCCGATATCAACGACGACGTTGGTGGCTGTTACCTTGAACCGCACTGGGGAGCCGCACCGGGCTGTCGAACAGCTACAGACCGCGGCATGTGGGACTAATGACCGCGCCTGAGCGCTTTTCCCGGCGTGGCACCGGTATTCGTTCCGTTCTCAATAACCACTATGCCGTTCACTATCACGTAGTCGATACCCACCGGGTAGTGCTTTGGATCGTCTTTAGTCGCGTCGGTACGCACCGTATCGGGGTTGAAAATCACGATATCGGCCCGGAAACCGTCACGCAGTACTCCCCTATCGGGTAGGCCAAGCCGTTGAGCCGGGAACGAGGTCATCTTCCGAATCGCCTCGGGCAGTTTCAGGTGTTTTTCAGCCCGTACAAACTCTGCGAGTACAACCGGGAAGCATCCGTAGGTGCGTGGATTCGGGTACTCGCCAAACAGAATCGAATCGGACGCTATCATCCCGTACGGGTGTGACACGAATGCGGGCAGGGTGTGCGCGTTCGTCCCGAGACCAACTTCGCTAATACCCAGCCGCTCTTCCAGCAATAGGTCGAACAGCGCGTCGGCAGGGTCCTGCTCCCGCATCTCGGCGATCTCCCAGATCGTTTTCCCATCGTATTTTGTGTTCTGTGGCTGCCTGAAATTGTGCAGCCAGTTGTTATTCCACAACCCTTGAATATCCGAACGAGAGTTCATTTCTCGCTTCATCTTTTTCCGATCATGCGGGTCAGCCAGGGCCGCCATCGTGCGCTCCGGCCCACCGTCTTTTGCCCAGAAAGGGAGGTGAATGGTCACCGCTGTACCGGAGTATGGATAGGTGTAGCAGTCGAAGGTAACGTCGATACCCTCGGCCCGTGCGTTTTCCACCAGTCCGAGATAATCGTGATGCGAACCTTCGCCCTGTTTTGGCTGGCGATAGTGGGTCAGGTGAATCGGAATCCCCGACTCTCGACCGATTTCAATCGCTTCTTCCCACGGTGCGTAAGTGCCTTTTGCTTTCAGTGATGCACGGGCGTGAGTGTGGTAGAAACCGCCCAGTGCGGCGGTCTGTTCGGACAGTGCAATGAGTTCCTCGGTCGAAGCGTACGCGCCGGGAGGATAGTCGAGACCGGTCGATAGTCCCCACGCGCCTTCCTCCATCGATTCCCGTATAACCGCCTTCATATTGGCGATTTCGGCTTCGGTCGCGGGCTGGTCGTTCCAGCCGGTCGGCCAGATCCGCACCGGAGAGTTGCCGAGAATGTAGGCGATGTTTATGGCGAC
>CAYLWG010000046.1:2398-14058 GCA_964387235.1 uncultured Dehalococcoidales bacterium | reverse complement strand
GTGCCATCGTATTTATTTAGCAGTTCCTGCGTTGTGAGCCAGTCTGGTTCGGGTGGATACCAGTTCAACCCGGCGTCGAGCCATATGTAGCGTTCGAGTTCTTCTCGGGTTTTGAATGGCGCGTGCGAAATGCCATCGATACCGATTAGTTCCGTAGTCACGCCCTGCCTGACCTTCGGGTCGTGATGTGGATCGCCGAGTATGGTAAGCCCGGCATGGGAGTGGAGGTCGACGAATCCGGGGCATACGATATTGTCCTCGGCGTCGATCACGCGCTCAGACTCGTAGTCATCGAGGTTTATATCGCCTCGCTTGATGGTCAGAGTGTTGTTGTGGACGAGAACAGAGCCACGAAACCACGGCGAGCCTGTGCCGTCGATGATCCTGGCGTTGTGAATCAGCAGTTGAAGCATGTGCGGGATGATACCGGTTTGGAGGCGCAGCGGAGAGTGGAAATTGGGAGTTCATTGGTGGGTAGCGGAGCGGGTGCAGTGCGAGTCGATGTGAGAGCAACGTACCGTTAGTGTCCGTTGACGGGTGTCTCCACGCCCTGATCCTTTTCCTGCGAAAGAAGTGTTGACGTAATCTATCCGTCCTCACGCTTGATCCCAGCGTGCGGGATAATGCTTCCAGAATGGTCAAAAACCAGTAATCGAGAGAACTGAACTTGAACAGCAAAATTACAGTGGCGGTCGTGGGAGCGGGAGGCACGGGTGGTTACTACGGCGGGGCGCTGGCTCGGGCCGGGAACCATGTGACGATGATCGCCCGAGGGCCGCATCTGGCAGCTATCAGGTCAAATGGCCTGCAGGTGAATTCGGTTCTGCTGGGCGATTTTCACCTGGATGTCGATGCCACCGATGATATGTCAGCGATCGGGCCGGTCGATCTGGTGATTTTTGCCGTGAAAAGCTATGGGACTGATGCGGCGATCAGCGATATGGCTCCGCTTGTTGGCGATGACACGATGATTATTTCGACTCAGAACGGCATCGACAGCGAGCGGTTGCTTGCTAAGGCGTTTGGCGGTAAGCACGTTCTTGGCTGTACCGCAACGGTGTCGGCAATGATCGAATCGCCCGGCGTTGTGAAGCAGGGAGGCGGACCTGGTTCGCTGGTGATTGGTGAGATGAGTGCCGCTGGCCCGAACGCCATAGGCCAGAACGCCGGAGGCCAGAAAGCTGGAAGCAAGACTTCCAAACGAGTTGAAATGCTGGTTGAGCGGTGCAAGGATGCGGGGCTGGCCGCCGAAACTCACGACAATATCGTGCAGGCGATCTGGCAGAAATTCATCTTCATCTGCGCTCTCAGCGGCATGACTGCCCTGACCCGTAAGCCGATTGGCGATATTTTCGCCCATCCAACGACTACTGAGATGTATCTACAGGTGTTAACCGAAGTTGCAGAGGTCGGCAGGGCTGAAGGGGTGGCACTGCCTGAATCGGTGGCTGCCGATACGCTGCGCACGACTCAGGAGCGCGAGCCATTCATTATCGGTTCGATGGGCCATGACCTGATCGCAGGGAACCCGATAGAGATAGGACTCCTGAACGGTCGAGTCGTCGAACTGGGCGAAAAACACGGCATCCGAACACCAGCCAACTTCGCAATAGCCGCAGCACTGAAGCCGCACGAGTTGGGTGACGGGTAACATGCGCACCGTGAATTGCTGAACCCACAAAGGACATATTCGACTATGAACTGGCACGAGATCGACAGATTCCTGATGGGCGAGGCCTGGGCAGGGTCGCTGATTAACCAGCACGTTGCCGAGTTGTGTGATGTGATCGGGCCAAGATGGGGAGGGTCGCCAGAGGACCTCCGGACTGCCGAATACATTCAGGGCCAGATGGAACAGTTCGGGTTAGACCGGGCAGAGATCGAACCGTTCACTATCGATACCTGGGATCATGGTGCCGTATCGATAACACTCACGAAAACTAACCGGGTTGTCGCATCGTTGCCGTTTCTCAGATGCAAACCCTTCGATATAACGGCCCGACTCGTCGACGCTGGCTATGCGACAACCCACGAAATCGAATCTCTTGGCGAGCGTTTGCGGGGAGCAGTGGTTGTTACCTCGATATCGCCTGAGCCGTTCACACCCGACCAGCCTCTCGCCGTGAGAATAGCGGCACTGTTCGCCGCCGGTGCTGCCTGCATCATCGCCATCGAACCCAAAACAGGCGGTCGGATGGAGTACTCAAGCTACGACGAGTGGCTGAATATCGGCCCCCGTAAAGAGCCGCGTGCGGTGGTTAAGACCAGTTCGGAAGATGGGGCATATCTTCAGAGAATTGCACAGACTTCACCGCCTATTCGCGTTTCAGTCGATGCTAGATTCTTCGACTCCGATGCCTACAACACCGTGGCCGAAATCAGGGGTGCAACACATCCTGAACGCCACCTGATACTCGCCGGGCACCACGATACCGTGCTTGGGACTTCCGGCGGTAACGACAATGCTTCGGGGACGATAGGCGTAATGGAGACAGCCCGCGTGATGGCTGCGCTGAGCCGGGAGATGGGCGTGCGACCGGGTGTGTCAATCAGGTTCGCTACATGGAGCGGCGAGGAACAGCGATTGCAGGGTGCAAGGGCTTATGTTGCACGCCACCACGCAGAAGGTACGCCGGAGCAAGAAGCAAAGCCGTTACTGAATGTAAATCTGGATGAACTGTCTACGGGGCATATGAAGGGTGTGGTGCTGCAGTTCCCTCACCTGCGGGAATTCATGCAGCGACAACTCGATACGATGGACGATGGGCTGAAGTGCCATGTGCTGGACCATATGGATGCTCATTCAGACCACTTCCCGTTTGCCGAAGCGGCTATTGAATCGTCGATAACGTGGCGATGGCGGTTCTGGGGTCGGCATGAAGATGCCGAATTCCACCATGAATCCGGTGATGCAGCGAACAAGCTAAACGTTCGAGAACTCAAGGAGTACGCGGGTCAGCTGGCACGGCTATTGCTTCGGCTCTCACATGTTGCACCAGAGGACTGGCCTGAAAATCCACTGACGGTTCCAGAGGTCAAACAGATGATTGTGCGCGACGCGGGCATGCCACATCCCCCGTTTCACTGAGCGGTAAGCGGCCCACGCTGGAGATTTACGGACGGTATGAGAGAACGCCACCACAGAACGGATAGCAAGCACCCGCCCAGTTGCACATGTGCTGTGTGCCAGAAAAGGCGTATCGCTGCCGCTACTCCGAAAGCGAAAAAGAAGCGAAAGCCAAAATCGCAGCGCGGTAAAGGTTCGAAGAAACAGGCTGCGGACGCTGCAATATCCGACGTTATGGATATGTTGGGGTTTTCCGGCGATAAGTAACTCTCCGGCCGATCTTTCGATTTTTATATATCTGGTTTTGCGGCGAGCCGGGCCGATAGCCTGAAAAAATAACGAGACGTACGAAAAAAAGTGCAGGTAACTGAATTGACAATGTCGGCGAAAGCGAAAATTGGCCTTATCGGAGCAGGCTGGTGGGCGACCGCGAACCACCTGCCGGTGCTTGTGGAACGTGACGACATCGATTTGGCGAGCGTCTGTCGCCTGGGCGCTGAAGAGCTACGGCAGGTCAAAGAGAAATTCGGTTTCACCCATGCAACCGAAAACTACATGGAACTGCTTGAAACACCCGGATTAAAGGGTGTGATAGTCGCTTCACCGCATACTCTGCATTACGAGCACGCCCTCGCTGCCCTCAAAAAAGGCCTTCACGTAATGTGCGAAAAACCACTTACGACCCGCGCTGACCAGGCACGGGATCTGGTCGCAGAGGCCGAACGCCAGGGTGTCGAGCTGATGATTCCTTACGGCTGGCACTACAGCGAATTCATCCAGGAGGCAAAACGCCGGATGGACGAGGGAGCAGTTGGCAAGATCGAATTTGTGATGTGCCACATGGCCTCGCCGGTTCGTTCGCTTCTGGAAGGCAAGCAGTTCCTTTCCACAGGGGGCGGGGCCGGCGAGGCCATGTTCGAACCGGCTGCTGACACATGGGCCGACCCGGTGATTGCCGGAGGCGGCTACGCACTGGCCCAGATGTCTCACTCGGCGGGCCTGGCGTTCTGGTTGACAGGGCTTGCGGCCGAATCGGTAGTCGCTCTCACTTCGGCTCCCACAAGCAGGGTGGAACTTTACGATTCGTTCACCGTTCGGTTCAACGGTGGGGCGATTGGCTCATTTAGCGGTGCGGGAGCGCTTCCAGATAACCAGCGTTTCCAACTGGACGTGCGGATATTCGGTTCCGAAGGGGTCATGACAGTGGATTGTGACCGAGCCAGGCTTGAAGTGCTGAGGCATGACGGCAATAACTTCTCGATGGACCTGCCAGCAGACGCAGGTGAGTATTTCGGGGGTGGCCCGACTTCCAACTTCGCCGACATTGTTGCAGGGAAAAACACATCTAACCGGGCTCCCGGTTGGGCTGGTATGCGAGCGGTCGAGATGTTCGATGCCGCATACCGATCGGTCGAGTCAGGAAGAACTGAGCCCGTATAAACGGTGAATCAGGGTATTGGCAAATGATTTACTGGGCCTCGACGTACCGATTCGTCAAGCGACAAAGCCCTGCGTGCAATCCCCCAGACGTATAGCGCAATGAGCCTGAGGGCTCACATCTGAGCCGATGAGCCAGTGGTTTCACCTGTAGTGAACCTTAATGTGATCACAGTGCAACCGACTGGTCATAGGCGCGACCGGTGATCGGTGTAAATACTGAATAGGTACCCCGCATCAGCGTGGGTATCGAAACCAGAAAAGTTGTTTGGCCCCTTGGCATCATTCGAAACGACATACCCCCACAGGCCAGAACCGACCGGCCGGCTGCATAGCTGGCTTTCAAAGGTCGCCGGTCTCGCCTCGGGTCGTGACGGTGAAGCACCACTTCTGGTTAAAGCCGGACAGATTCTTGGAGACAACTTCGAATCGCCCGACCACCGGGAAAAGTTTGCGAATCACATGGCGAAGATAATCGATTTCGATTATTTCAGCCTGGCGCAACTTGATCATTCCGAGTGGACACTAGAAAACTTGATCCAGTGCGGAACAAGTATCAGTGGGATGTCTGGTCTCTGGTCGATCAACCTCAACGCTATGCCCCAGCCCGAGGTTCTATCGACCAGAACAGCCGCAATGTGCGAGCTTGAGCAAGCTTCACATAACGGCAAGTACCCGGCCTGGTGGATGTACAGAGCAGGACTGCGCTCGTTGATCACTGCCCCGATCATCGCAGACGCAACTGTTATAGGCATTCTGTTAGTTGCGTCGCGATTGCCGCGCAACTACAACGATGCCGACGTCCATACCGCACAGCAGTTGGCTAATGCAGTCGCAGGTTCGTTTGCAAACCTGCGACTGCATGGGCGGCTGCGGCGTGAGCTGATCGAACGTGAGACTATTTCCGCAATCGCCAAGACGATAAGCTCATCGCTGGACATTAAGAGGTCTATGCCAGATTTTGCGCATGACCTCTGGAAAATCGTTCCGGCAAATGGTGTGTCGATTTCGCTGGCAACAGGTGTTGATGATGACACTGAAGACCGCTGGTCTTTCGGTGTCACGCCTGTTGCCAGCGAATCATCACAGCAGCGTGTTCTTTCTGCTGACATGAAAGTTGGAGATGCAACGGTTGGCAAAATCTCTGTCGTCGGGACATCACGCCAGAAGTACACCCGCCATCATCTCTCACTATTGAACACCATAGCGTCCAACATAGCTGGTGCCATAGCCGCTGCCGAAATGCATGGTCGGTCAATGGAACTGGCAGAAATCCGTCTCGATCAGGAGCGCACTGAGGCCGAGAAGCGTGAGCTACAGCGAATAGCGCACGTCAAGTCTGATTTCCTCACTACCGTATCTCACGAACTGAGAACCCCACTGACCAGCATTCTGGCGTTTGCTGATGTTCTGAAACGCAATAAGCCCGGAAACCTGGTCGGCAAGCAGGAGCGTCAGTTGGGAATCATCCAGCGCAGCGGTCGTAGGCTGGCTGTATTGATCGACGATTTACTCAATGCTACCCACATTGAACAGAGCAAATTTGAACTGAAGCCCACGCGGTTTGATATCGGGGATCTTGTAACAGAACTCGCAGAGTCTTTTATGCCGATCCTGTCGGAAAAAGAGCAGACCATCGCTGTTGAAGTGCCCGACAGCCCGGTTGTGATGTTTGCAGATAACATGCGTCTGTCGCAGGTAATTTCGAACCTTGTCACAAACGCTGCAAAGTACTCGGGCGCAAACAGCAAAATATGCGTCACTGTATCAACAGAAAACGACACTGTTGTCATTAGTGTGAAAGACGATGGCATCGGCATAGCGAAATCAGACCAGCCACATGTATTTGGCGCCTTCTTCCGGGCCGACAACGAAGGAACGCGGATGCAGGCTGGCATGGGAGTCGGACTGTATTTCTGCCGCCTCATTGTCGATCATCACCACGGTGAAATTGTTGTCAAAAGCGAGATCGGACAGGGTACGACCATGACATTACGTATACCTGCCGAGTTTAGTGCTAATCCGGTTGAGAGTGAATCACCTGCCGCTTGATCCCGACGAGCAGGTTTATGTCACAGTGGTGCAAGCTCGAAACTTGATTTCCCTCTGCTGGTTTCTCACTCTGGAACGTATACTCGTCTCGGAGTTCACGTTTTGTGAGCAACCCGGAGACCCTGCGTTTGTCGACTACTCGTTTATCTGATCAAGATACTCCTGGCCGCAAAAAGAAAATCCTCGTCGTTGAGGATGACCGCACCCTTCGGGAAACACTGCGCTACAACCTGGTTGCCGAAGGTTTTGAGGTTCTTGTCGCAAGTGATGGCGGTGAAGGCCTGGTGTGCGCCCGCCAGGAAAACCCGGATGTAATTTTGCTCGACTTGATGCTTCCCAGCCTGAGCGGTGTTGAAGTTTGCAAGGCATTGCGGCGCGATGGTTCGGTCGTACCGATAATTATGCTGACCGCCCGCGATGCCGAGATAGACCGTATTGGCGGACTCGAATCGGGTGCAGACGATTACGTTACCAAGCCTTTCAGCATGCGCGAACTCATTGCCCGGGTAAACGCCCAGATTCGCCGTATGGAGATGCTGAAATCGGTTTCAAACTCCAGTACGGATCAAGTTCTCGATCTCGGTGACCTTGTGATTAACCGTTCGTCACGTGCTGTGACATTGAATGGAAATGCAATCTATCTTCGCCCGCGCGAGTTCGATCTTCTCGCTCATCTAGCGGCCAACCCAGGGCGTGTGTACACGCGTGACCAATTGTTACAGGATGTCTGGGGATTCGAGTATTCTGGCGACACCCGTACCGTGGATGTTCACGTAAGGTGGCTGCGCCTGAAAATAGAAAAAGACCCGGCACAGCCGACTCTGTTGGGCACGGTACGGGGTGTCGGTTATCGAATAAACCTGTGATGTTCGAAGCAGCGGCGCAAGTGGTTCAATCCCAGCGATTTTAAGCATGCGGCTGCAAACATGGGTTCAGGAGTTAGGAATCGTAGTTGAACAACGTTTCTCTTAGATGGCGAATGCTGGTTGAAACGGTTGCGTTGGTGGCGCTCGTTGCCATTGGAACACTGTTGTTCGGCTTGGCCGGAACGATACTCGCTGGTTTTTTAGCGGCGATTGCGGTGCTTTTTCTTTCGCTCCGGCTTACCCGCCAGTTCTCCGATCTGACCGAAGGCATTATTCGGACAATGTCGATAGACCGGTCGTATCGTCTGGACCCTACCGGCCCTGCCGAACTGGCTCGAATGGCGCGAGCAGTTAACAGGCTTGTCGACCGTGTTGGGACGGAAATCGCCGAAGACGCAGATGAGAGGACTCATCTCGCTTCGATTCTAGACTCTATGCGTGAAGGCGTTGTGGTTATCGACGACCAGGGAGTGATCGAATCGGCCAACCCGGCGGCCAGCGTGATGCTCGGCACTGTGGGGGTGGTAAAACCAGGTATGCAGCTGACTTCGTTGACGAACCATCCTGATGTAATCAGGGTAGTCGTTGGCACAATCGAAAGTGGGCGGCCAGGGAACGCCGAGATTAGAACATTCGATAATCAACACACTTTGATGGCCTCGGCCACCCCGTTCCCGCAACCTGGAACAACCTCTGAATCGAATACCGTGCGTGCGCTTTTATTACTGACCGACCTGACCGATATTCGCAGACTCGATACAACGAGGCGTGAGTTCGTTTCCAACGCATCGCACGAGTTACGCACGCCACTGGCCGGAATACGAGCTTCGGCAGAGACGTTGCAGCGCGGTGCGATCAATGACCCGGAGGAGAGCGCTAAGTTTCTACAGATGATCGGCGAAGATGTTGAACGCATGGATGCGCTGATCGGAGAGATGCTTGAACTTTCCAGACTGGAAACTGGTGAATCACCACTGAAATTGGAAAATGCGGAACCAAAAGCCCTTGCAGAATCGGCAGTCAAACAGTTTTCTTCTGTAGCACGGGAATCTTCTCTCGAACTGCAGTCGATCGTCCCGGGCGACCTTCCGTTTGTGCTGGTCGATACTGAGAAGATCAGTCATGTGTTTTCCAATCTCATCAGCAATGCGATCAAATGGACACCGCCGGGTGGTCAGATTACCGTCAACAGCTGGGAAGACGATGGCATGGTGTGGTTCAGCGTAGTCGATACCGGGCAAGGCATAGAGCCTGAACACTTACCCCACATATTCGAGCGATTTTTCAAAACAGATGCGGCTCGATCTCAACCAGGCACGGGTCTGGGGCTGTCGATAGCCCGCCATATCGTCGATGCACACCACGGAGTGATATCAGCCACGAGTACGTCCGGTGTGGGCAGTGAATTCACGTTCACAGTGCCCAGCGTTTAGGCACTGTGTTCAGCATTTAGACCGAACCGGAGAGCCTGCTTTTCCGGCTGTTCCAGGCCCGCGGGCGCACAGGCGATTACGCGCAGTTGATTAGCGATCCGAACACAGGCCAAGCCAATCGTGAATGGTCCTAGATCGTATGGGTCATGTACGAGAGACAACATAGACCCGTATTTAACCCGATGTTAACGGAGTAGATTCCATCTTTAACGCCCAGTTAACGGAAGGCCACGAATCTTTGAGTGTGGTGTTGGATATGCTGCCAATCAGCATATGCTTCTCGAACCATAGGCCTCTTTAGACAGGAGTTATGTGAACAGTGCGCAACCAAGCATTTGGTAATTATTCAAAACGAGTTTTCAGCCTGGCGTTGTTGCTTCTGGTAGGTGTGATAGCCGCCTGTGGTGGCAGTGCCAGTGATAATGGCGATGGCCCAACTAAAGGCCAGGCTACTGAAATTCTGATAGACGGCTCTTCTACCGTGTTCCCGATCTCACAGGCGGTTGCGGAAGAGTTCAGAAAGGGACGACCTGAAGTTCAGATCCCGGTTGGTATCTCGGGTACTGGCGGTGGGTTCAAACGTTTCGTCAGGGGTGAAATTGATATCGCTGATGCCTCACGTTCGATTAAGGACTCAGAGCGAGACGAGGCTGCCGCCAATGGAATCGAGTACACCGAGTTTACTATCGCCTACGACGGTCTTTCAGTTGTAGTCAGTGAATCCAACGATTTTGCCACATGCCTGACTATCGGAGAATTGAAGAAAATCTGGGAACCGGGGTCCACTATCGACAACTGGAACCAGGTGCGCAGCGGCTTCCCGGACAAAAGACTTCGACTCTATGGACCTGATACCGATTCTGGAACATTTGATTACTTCACAAAAGCGATCAATGGTGAAGAAGACGCCAGTCGGCCAGACTACACGGCATCATCTGATGACAACGTTTTGGTGCTTGGCGTTTCGGGCGACCAGGGTGCGATGGGCTACTTCGGCTTCGCCTACTACAACGAAAATCAGGAAATCCTGAATGTTGTGAGCGTTGATGACGGAACCGGATGTGTTAAACCGTCTCTCGCCAGCATTAACGATGGAAGTTACAAACCGCTTTCAAGGCCGATGTTCATTTACGTGAACAACGAATCTCTGAAACGTGAAGAAGTAAGAACTTTCGTTGAGTATTACTTGAATAACGCCGCTGAACTTGCAGAAGAAGTAGGTTACGTCGGCCTTCCAGATGGCGAATACCAGTCGCAATTTGCCAAGTTGGACTGAACTGCTGACTTCAGGCAATAACGCTGAGTTAACATTCCACATGCAACCTTGAGTCCGGCGCGTATTACACGCTCCGGACTTTTTGTGTGACTTTGCATTGCGCTCACTGCATGTGAGCTTGAGTTTGCTGCATCAAGCAGGTTGCCTTACGACTACCAGACTCGAACAAGACCAGGACGTACTCGATCGTGTTGCACGTCGTCGTCACCGTCAGCACGTCGAACAGGCAATAGTTACCTGGTTGCTCCGCGCCGCGGCCCTGATTTCGATTTTCACGACCATCGGGATCGTAATCATCCTCGTTATGCAGAGCGTCGGTTTTTTCGCTGAAGTTTCTGTCTGGGAATTCCTGACCGGAACTGAATGGGCTCCGCTTTTCAAGCCACAAAAATTTGGCGTTCTGTCGTTGGTGGGCGGCACACTACTGGTAGCCGTAATCGCCGGAATTGTTTCGCTTACGCTGGGGCTGGGTGCAGCGATATTTCTTTCTGAATATGCCCCTGAGAAACTCCGCCGGTTATTGAAACCGATACTCGAAGTACTGGCCGGGATACCAACGGTTGTTTACGGCTATTTTGCCCTGACTTTCGTCACACCGATTTTGCAGAACGTGTTTGGCGCCGACCGCGTAATTGTGTTCAACGCACTTTCGGCCGGGCTGGTCATGGGCCTGATGATTATGCCGATGGTATCGACTCTGAGTGAAGATGCGATGGTCGCTGTGCCACGATCGCTCCGCGACGCTGCTTATGCACTCGGAGCGACACGGTTTGAAGTGGCGACGAAAGTTGTTATTCCGGCTGCTTTATCTGGAATCGTCGCATCGTTCATACTCGCGATCTCTCGGGCTGTTGGCGAGACGATGATCGTGAAAATAGCGGCAGGTGCAACACCAAATCTCACACTGAACCCTCTCGAAAGCATCCAGGCGATGACGGCCTTCATTGTGCAGGTAAGTATGGGTGAAACGCCGCAGGGCTCACTTGAGTACAAAACCATATTCGCAGTGGGCCTGTTGTTATTCGCAATGACATTGGCGATGAACATTATCGGCCGGTGGGTTATTTCCCGTTTCAGGCAGGTCTACGAATAGGTATGAGCAGTCAACAGACGACAACACATAACAGTCAGAAATCGCACGGGATCCGCGTGTGGCGCCTGTGGCGTGACCGGATTTTTTTGTTCGGGTTTGTGATGGCGGTTGTGATCGGCATTCTGGGGTTGATGGCACTGTTGTTCGATGTACTTATCGACGGGTTGCCATATCTCAACTGGAATTTCTTGAGTAGCTACGCATCCAGAAAACCACTCGAATCAGGTATTCTGGCCCCGCTTGCAGGAACTGTCTGGATAGTCGGGTTGACGGCTTTGTTCACGATTCCGATCGGGGTCGGAACGGCAATTTATCTCGAGGAATTTGCTAAGAAAAACAGGATGAACCGACTGATCGAACTGAATATCGCCAATCTGGCAGGTGTTCCGAGCGTTATCTACGGCTTGCTGGGACTGGCAGTATTCGTGCAGTTCCT
>CAYLWG010000046.1:0-2359 GCA_964387235.1 uncultured Dehalococcoidales bacterium | reverse complement strand
GACGCTGCTCGTTCTGCCAATCGTCGTCATTGCGTCGCAAGAGGCGATTAAAGCTGTACCGTCGAGTTATCGCGACGCTGCATTCGCTATGGGTGCCAACAGGTGGCAAGTAGTGAAAACCGTGGTCCTGCCGCTGGCGCTGCCAGGCATGATGAGTGGGATAATCCTTGCGCTTTCGAGGGCAATCGGAGAATCGGCACCAATCCTTATTATCTCGTCGCTGGTCTGGGTCACGTTCGTTCCCACTTCTCCCGAATCGAAATTCACGGTTCTGCCACTGCAAATCTTCAACTGGATCAGCCAGCCACAGCACGAATTCAGGAGCATTGCTGCCGCTGCGATCATAGTTTTGCTCGCCGTGCTGCTCAGTATGAACGGCATTGCAATCTGGATTCGGAGCAAGTACCAGGTTCGGCCCGAACAGTAAATCGCTGCACATGCGGAGCGGTTGAGTGTGGTTGCCGCGACTACGGTGGAATTCCGATTCGTCTACTGGCAACGGGCAACGGGCAATTGGCAACGCCTGACGCCCCCGCCCCACTACTCGCCCGTGAGCCCTTCAACAACCCGGGCGTTTGGGATAACGCCAAATATATCCGGTGAGACCTCGATCTTGATAGACCGGCTGCCGCCTCCCAGAATGACGTAGGCGAGGTTCATCAGGCCGGGGTCTACGTAGATCGGTAAATCGCTCGGAAGGGCCAGAACAGTCACTCCGCCGATCATCATTCCGGTAAGTTCAGCCGTCTCTTCGGGTTTTGCGAAGGACATGCGCCCGACACTCATTAACTTCTTCACTGTGTGATTCACATCTACGCGGCGGGTCGCTCTCACCACACAGGCAACGAACGTCTTTGGTTTTTTCTTTGAAGCCGCGATGATCGTGTTGGCAGAGTTTTCGAGCGGATATCCGTATTTTTCACAAAATTCAGCGGTGTCAGCAAAGTCGGGGTCGATATTAATGATTTTGTAAGTGATTCCGGTCGAATCCAGGAACGAGGTCACTCGCGCCTCGACGGCATTCGATTCGGTGGGTTTGTTTGTGTTACTGCCGGGCATGTTGAATTTCTAACTCATGTTCTGGTATTTTCGCTCACGCGTTGCAGTTGTCTGGTGCTGCATCGTGTGGCAGTTTAGCGCGAGGGCGCACAGACAGTTGTTATCTGAAATATCATAGTGGCTGCACACGATTCTGTTACCGGCATGAGAAAGGCTAGAAATATTGGGCAAGACCTTCTGGATGCTTGTGACGACCCAGGAAAATCTGGACATCACCCGCGCCCGTGGTTTTGATTTGCAGGGTGTGGATACGAAAAACCGTCGCAAGGCAGTGCGGATGGGGCCTGAAGACCGCCTGCTGTATTACGTTTCAGATAAAAAAGGGTTTGCGGCGACCGCTACGGTCACATCGGAAAGTTTTGAGGATCATGAGCCCATCTGGAAACACCACCGTGACCATGAGACTTTCCCCCACAGGGTCGAGGTTGAACTCGATGTGATACTGGATGAAGAGAAGTACGTGGACGGGTACCAGGTCGGCCCAACCCTCGAATACGTCAGAAAATGGCCGCCCGACAGGTGGCCTCTTGCTTTTTTCGGGATGCTGCACATCATTCCGCAGCGTGATTTCAACTACATCGAAGACGAGTTGAGAAGGGCTGACGGCTCACTCGTCCGGGACGACCGTCTGGAAACTGAGCCTGTTGAGCCGACTGAAGCCATCACAGTTGAAGCAGAATCGCAAATCATCGAGTCGCGGCCGCAATCACAGCCGCCAGAGGATGAGTCGCAGTCGGAAGACGACTCGTCTGAAATACTCCAACAACCCGACTCACCGGTGGCAACGAAAAAGCGATCGATGGTCGCAGGCAAAAGTCGCAAGAGTTCTCACCGTCGTCGTATGCAAAAACACAGATAACTGCGCTTTTGCATTGGCCCCTGAACATCCTTCAGGCCCGCATTACCGCGCTGTCACTCCGATGCCCGGCCCTTTCAGCACGATCAGTTCTTTCAGGACCAAATATGGTTCCAGAACAGTCAGTGTTTCAAGTAGTTCTGGCTAAAACCACGTTCAAGTCGCGTGTCTAAGAAACGCCTGGAACCACCATTTTTCGGTCCACGGGGTTGCCATTGTGATCGACCCATCCGGTGCCAGAGGTGCTCGATTTCTGCGGGTCCGGCTCTCCCACACCGAAATTGTCAGCGTAAAGCGGTGCCAGCCGGTCGAGTTCATCCTGCGGAATATCGTCGATATCTGAAACCGCCACGTACTCCTCGATCTGCTCAATACTCGTCATTGTCGGCAGGCAAGAAGCCATGATCTTTGGAGCGAGGACGAACTTAATCGCGACCTGTGCGC
>CAYLWG010000045.1:14040-16647 GCA_964387235.1 uncultured Dehalococcoidales bacterium | reverse complement strand
ATCGAAGCCCTGAAGCGAGCAGGGGTCGACCGGATAGTTTCGTTCTCCGCCGTTGGATCGCTAAAAGAAGAACTGAAACCCGGCATGTTCGTAATGGTCGATCAGTTCATCGACCGGACTTTCGCCCGCGAAAAATCGTTCTTCGGAACTGGATTCGTCGCCCATGTCAGCATGGCAAACCCTGTCTGCTCCGTTACCAGCAGAGTAGTGGCACAAACAGCAAAAGAACTCGGGCTCGACCACTCGGTCGGCGGCACTTATCTCGTTATGGAAGGGCCGCAGTTTTCCAGTCGTGCGGAATCCGAGTTGTACCGAAGCTGGGGCTGCGACGTTATCGGCATGACCAACATGCCCGAGGCCAAACTCGCCCGCGAAGCAGAAATCGCTTACGCCACAGTTGCAATGGTTACCGATTACGACTGCTGGCACGAAGAGCACGACGACGTAACCACGGCATCTATTTTAGAAGTACTGAAGACCAACACGATCCACGCAAAAGACCTCATCAAAGCCATAGTCCCAAAACTGGCATCTCTCGAAGCCCCCTTCGAATCGGGAGCCCACACCGCGCTGGAACATGCCATAGCCACCGCCCCAGAAAACCGAGCCCCCGACATGACGGCAAAGCTATCCGTGGTGGCAGGCCGGGTGCTAAATCAGGCGGGCTGGTAGGTTCAGCCAGCCCCGCGAATGTTTCGCCTGCCGCACACCGGTATCGATGCCGCATTCTGACCGAGTTTAGTGTCAGGGGAATTACAGTACACGCGGCCACACCCTCTGCACCCCCTCCACGCCCGCAAGCTAGCGGTTCAGGTTATCCCTGACAAACTTTACGATCCGATCCTCATCAAGCTCATCTAGAATTACCAGTTTGCCAGGAGCGGCTAGAGCGATCTTGGCATCCATACCTGGATATGGAGCCAGGTAAACAGTTCGTGGGAACCGGGTAACTATTTCTGCAAGGGCTATCTCAAAGCCGGGTTCGCAGTCATAATTTCGGCAGTTGTACTGGATCAGCATCTGGCCGTTCGGGTGGCTCTGATTACGTTCCATCACATGCTGCTGAATCAACGGATCAATCGGACGGGTGTTGATCTGCTGTGTCGGAAGCGCTTCTGAGTGGCCGGGGCCGAACGATGTAGGCGGCAAGGTTTTCGACGTCGTCACAAAGACAACGATGGCACCAACCACTCCTGCTGTGACAACGACGCCCAATCCAATTCGTTTCATCCGACCAAGGCGGTTGGTTTTAATTCGGACATCGCGTTTCACGCGATTCTTTTCCTTGCGCCGCTCTCTTCTTCGGCTCGTTCCCACGCCGGTTTGCCTTTCCCTGTTCGGATGCACTGATCCCTAGAAAACCACAGTAACGAATTAATTACTGAAATTTACTTCACACCGGCCCCGACACCCCTGTAAGCCACGCAATGCGGCGCACATGACCTCTGACTCACATCATTCGTCATAGAGAAACCGTATGGCACGTATGGCACGTATGGCACGTATGGCACGTATGGCACTTCGTCACACCATCAGAACCGCCAGGTGCCCACCTGGAATTTTGCCCCGAACCTGTAACTGTACGTAGAAGGAGCGTATCTGGATGGGACCCGTGTTCGACATTCTTGAGGAATTGATGATAAACGGGTCAACGCGTACAAATCGACGGGCGACGCGGGTGCGGCAGATAGCGCTCGCCAGACACCCTGTAAAAACATGCAAGAGTCTTCCAGAACCACCATGTTTAGCTATGAAAAACTATGCCAGAGTAAATTCTGCCCATCATCCGCTTACAGTTATCGTGGCTCGCATATTCGGGTGAATCTCACAGTAATACTGGAAAACTCCGGGCGTATTGAACACAAACGAATATTGATCGCTCTGCGTCAGCGTGACGCTGCGAAACTCACTTCCGACCGACGGCGGGTCACTATCGGTCACCCGGTGCGTCACGGTATGCGGCGCATTGTCGAGGTTCTCCCAGACAATTTTCTGTCCAACAGAAACCGTGATATCCGCCAGTTCGAAGTTCACGACCTGAGTCTGGATATCTGGAAGCGAGCCGCCAGAATCGCCAGAACCTTCAGAGACCGCCAGTGCGGCGGTTCCCTCTTGGCCCAGATTCCCACATGCGTGATAAACCGAAGCTTCCGCTCCAGATTTATGCAGGTTCACCGCAAAAGTTCCATCACGCAGACTATCCAGAGTTACGGCAACACTGGTGAGCGAAGTACCGTTCATAACCGGTGTCAACGCATGCTCAACCCCGCCGAGAGTGTCGCAGCTACCGGCGTGAATGTGAATCGGCTGCGCCACGCCTACAGCGCCCGGCGTAACCACAACCGCAACGTTTGTCGAAGCACCATTTGACACCAGCGTTGCAGTACCCGACTGGCCCGATGAGTTCAGCTCATTCAGTGCAATAGTCAACACATCAGAGCGAGTCGGAACATCACCGCAAGCGACATAGACCGAAGCCTCTGGGCCTGACTTATGAATGTTTACCGTGAACCGGCCCGAAAGCAGCGACGAGATGCTTGCATCGACAGTGGTGGTCGACATTCCCGCATCCAGACTCGTCAACGCATACGAAACGCCGCCAAGGTT
>CAYLWG010000045.1:0-14017 GCA_964387235.1 uncultured Dehalococcoidales bacterium | reverse complement strand
CAGGCTGGGCAATTCCGACCGCCCCGGCCGAAATGCTAATAGCTACTGTCGTCTTAGTGCCAACCGGGGTCAGAGTTACAGAACCAGACTGACCGGATGAGTTCAGCTCGTTCAGGATAAGCGTCACTGCACCGGACGAAACTCCAGCAGATGCGTCGACAGCCCTTGCTGGAATGTCACCACACGATGTGTAGACCGATGCTTCGGACCCAGACCTGTGCAGGTTGATGGTCCGGTCGCCTGCCAGGAAATTCTCAATTGGTGAATCGATTATCGTTACCGAACGCCCGTTCTCGACGCTCGTTAACGCCGCCTCAATTTTGGCCAGTGCATTGCATGAACCGGCATGAATGTGAATCGGCTGCGAAACTCCGAGAGGCCCGGCTCCGACATTCACGGCTACCCACGTCTTATCCCCAACGGCAATTAGAGTTGCGGTTCCGGCCTGGCCTGAATCGTTCAGTTCGGCCAGCGAAACCGTAACCGTGCTACCAGAAGCAGGGATATTCCCACAGGCAACGTAAGTTGCGACTTCGGCACCCGATTTATGAATGTTGATGGCACTGAGTCCTTCTCTCAGCGCAGGCAAGCTGATATCGATAACACTCGACGAAAAACCGTCAACGACGCTGTTGAGTGCGTGATCGATCCCGCCCAGTGTTGCGCAACTACCAGCATGAACATGAATGGGTTGCGCTATATCCGCGATTCCGTCAATCTCGATAACGATCTCAGTCTGCAGACCGCGGGCGGTCAGACGTGCTATACCGCTCTGGCCGGAATCGTTTAACTCGGTAAGCGGGACTATAAGAACAGCCGTGGCGCTGGGCCCGGTAAGCCCTGCCGTTCCTGTTGCCCCCAGTTCGCCAGCGGGTCCCTGTGAACCAGTTGCACCGGCTGCGCCAGTATCGCCAGTACTCCCGTCTGAACCCTGCACTCCGGTGTCGCCTTGAGAACCCGAAGAGCCAGTTGCACCTGCATCACCTGGGCTGCCAGATGCCCCCTGTTCACCGGAAACACCGGCTTCGCCCTGCGCGCCGATAGCGCCCTGAATGCCAGCTTCACCCTGCGGCCCCCGTGGGCCAGTTTCGCCGCCGGCACATGCAACGAACACAAAAAGAATAGCCAGTGCTGCTGGCGCGACCAAAAATAATCGTGGTCGATCGAAGATGCTGCGAGCATGATTCACGTAGCCAGTCATGGACCTGTCCTCCGGTGTAATTCATTGGGCCGGTCAACCAATTTCGAAACACGATTTCAAAACTCGGCCGCGGCGACGCCTGTTGGCGATTGCTAGTAGTTCGCCTGACAACGTCATTTAGATCACCCACACCCGGATTCAGTTAGCCTGCCGAAGGGCAAAATACGTACGCTGGCGTGAACACGGTTGGCGCCGGTAATGTCAGTGGAGCCATCAGGATTCAGGTTTACCGAGAGGGAAGCGGCGTTCTGGCGTTTATCAAATACAGCCCGACCGCAATTGAAAAATGTGTCAACTTGCGAAAACGCCAAGGGTGCTAGGATCACCTTCGCACGCAGGTTTCGCAGGCATCCGGGTGTGAAACGCGGTGAACTACCGGCAAAATCCCGCTGTAGACCCGCTGTAGAAAGGACACGTAATGGTGCAGATCGCAGGCAAGCATGCCTTGCTTCAGATGTTTCAGGCTGAAGGGGTGAAGTACATCTTCGGGAATCCGGGCACGAGCGAAACCCCGATGATGTCGATCCTGCCCGAATACCCTGCGCTCGAATACATCCTCGCCCTTCAAGAAGGGGTGGCGGTGGGCATGGCGGAAGGTTACTCACGAGCTACCGGCACCGTTCCACTCGTATCACTGCATATCGACAACGGCCTTGCCAACGCCTTCTCGATGATGATCGACCAGCTGAACACTGGATCGCCGATGGTAATCACGGCCGGGAACAAGGACATCCGGAAACTTGGGGCAGGCCGGTCTGATCTCGCTGAAATGGCCAGGCCGTTCTCGAAATGGAGTGTCGAGATCACCCATGCGGAACAGGTGCCATCTGTGGTCAGGCGGGCGTTTCAGGAAGCCCGTACAACGCCGAAAGGCCCGGTTTTTATCGGCATGAGCGCTAACGCATTCGATGATTTCGCCGAAATAGAAATCGTTCCATCGACAGACGTGTCTGAAAAATCTTCTGCCGATCCAAAAGCAATCGACGAGGTCATCGGCCTGCTTGCGACAGCAGAGCAACCGATCATGATTATCGGCGACCGGCTCGGAGATGCCAGTGCGGACGCAGTTAGACTGGCTGAAACAGCTGGAATCCCCGTATATGGTCACGGGTCGTCCGAGATCAACTTTCCGGCGACCCATCACATGTGGCAGGGAAATCTTTCCGTCAGGGCCCCTCAAGCAGTCGAAGCCATCAGGTCGGCCGATCTAATAATCGCCATCGGATGCAAAGTTTTCGAAGATTTTTTCTATCAGCCCGGTTCTGTCATTGGCCCCAGCACCAGCCTCGTACATATCGATTCAGACCCCGGCTCTATCGGAAAGTCCGAGTCGGCAGATATCGGAATCCTCGCAGCACCGTCCGCAGTAGTGCGCCAACTCGCCGATGCCGCCGCAGACATATTCACAGGCAGCAGGTCTGAAGATGCGGCATTGAGGGCCAGAGAGTCGACGATAATTTCGACCGCTCGCAGAGCGGCATTTGTTCTATCTGTGGCAGCGCAGAAAAAGGGAGCGCCCATGAGCCCTGCCACGATGGCAAACGCACTGGCAAAAGCGCTGCCGTCAGATGCCACTGTTTTCAACGATGGAATCAGCACCTCCGGGACAATATTCGAAGCGTTGGCCCCGACGAAACGCGGGAGCTATTACGCGGCCCGTGGGGGAGCGATCGGATGGGGCATGGGTGCGACGATGGGCGTTCAACTCGGCAGATCCGATACTCCGGTTGTCGGTGTAATGGGCGATGGGACGGCCATCATGACTGTGCAGGCCCTGTGGACCGCCGCAAACACAAACATCCCGGCAGTGTTCGTAATCTGCAACAACCAGTCTTACCGAGTCCTGAAGGTAAACTCGAACGTCTATCACCGGCTTCAGGGTTTTCCTGCGCCCGAAAGCTACATCGCGTCCGACTTCGCCATTCCTCTAAATTTCAAGGCTCAGGCCCAAGCCTACGGGGTGGAGGGCGTGCGGGTCGAAACACCGGACGAACTCGAAGCCGAGATCCGCAGGGGTTGCGAAATGGATAAGCCGCTCGTCATCGACGCGATTATCGATGGGGCGGTTTAAACAGTCAAACAGCGAACGTCACACGAAAAGACATATCAGCGCTCCAGTTTCGCGGCGTGAGCCACCTGCACCGCCTCTCGGGCCCATTCAAGCTGCCGGGAATCGTCATCTAAAACGTCGACTGGCACCTCGAAATACGGCATCGGCTTATGCTTCTGGCTTCCGGCGTTCTCGCATCGTTCCTGCGTGCTTGAATCTACTCGAAAATACAGGCTGCCCCCGGAATCCACGATCGCAAACATGGTTCCGCCATTGAGCAGGCCGAAACCACCAAACATCGAGCGAGACGAGATGTTGTCGACTGGCCAGAGCGTCACAAGCATTTCGGCTGCCGCAATCCCTGCTTCAGGGATTTTTTTGTGCCTTTTTTTGCCCACTGTTGTGTCTCGACTCCGCTCGCCATACCTGCAAACCTGCGAATGTAGGTTCACAGGCTATGCCGGAATCACGGAAAACTGCAAAGTGGCACATCGTCGGCAGACAGTAAAGCAAAGGTAGACCATCACGGAACTCTGGATTCTCGCGGCACTCGCGAACCCGCTTGTATTTTCGATCGTAACGCTCATCGACAAGCGGGTATTGTCGGGCTTCGGTATGCCGCTGCCCAGCTTCAACCTGTTCGTCGGTGGCAGCCAGGGACTGTTTGGTGCGATCGTATTACTGTCGAACGCCCCATCGGGAGTTGAGTTCGACGTGATCGTCCGGGCCTGGTCGATTGGCGTGATCCAGGGCATTTCGCTCATTTTAATGTTCTGGATGCTGAAGCGGGAGGATCCTTCGCGGGTGATTCCCGCGATGCAGACGACGCCGATCTACGTTGCCCTGCTGGCGATGGTTATTTTTGGCGAATCGCTGGGTGCGTTACAGTGGCTGGCCGTACTCTTGGCCGTAGTGGGAAGCGTTCTGGCATCGGTGCAGATCGGGTCGAAGAGCCTGAACGGAAAAGTCGGGTTCCAACCAGTGTTCCTGGTACTGGCTGTGGCTGCGTTCCTGATGGCCAGTTCGCAACTGGTTACAAAATCGATCATCGAGGACCTATCGACCCTGCACATCGTGTCGATTCGTGGCACCGGCCTGTTCGCGGTGATGTGGGTGGTGTTCGCCCGCCCGAGTGCGTTGAAGGGGCTCGGCCAGTTCCTGAAGCAGCCTCGCCGCGCACCGTGGCTTATCTTCGCCGAGGGATTCATGCCTTTCGCGGGCCACTTGCTGATTACGTACGCTATTGGCAAAGGGCCCGTCGCTCTGGTGTCGGCACTAGGTGGCGCACGGCCGATCTTCGTGTTCTCCCTGAGCGCCATCGGTGCATGGCTCGCTCCGGGCCTGATCTACGAAAAATTCACCCGGCCCGATATAGTGCTGAAGCTGGTATCGGCCACGATGGTCGTGACTGCCGTAGTGCTTATTTCGAAGGTGTGAGCCGGGTCCGGCATCGCACGCGCCCCCGCAGCGCCGGAAACGCGGCAGCAGCTATTGTCATTCTGGGCTACATCCTGAGCTTGATTCAGGATTCTTGGCAATCCCGGAGGGAACCGCGTGGTGGGGCACCATCAGGCCACTGTAACGTTAGACGAAAAACGTTGCGCGGGCGGAAGCGCGTATTCGGAAACGAGCATCCAGAAACACTCATCAGTCAGAACAACTTAGCTGGTGCCTACTTCGAGTTGAATCGGTTTGACAAGGCCGTTGACTTGTCTGAAGAAACACTACAGATTCGTGAGCGTGTACCTGGCGCGGAGCATCCGCACACGCGGGTGAGCCGGGGCAACTTGCTTTCGGCGTACGAAGTCCATCGCCGCAACGGCTCCCGACGATGACCCCGCCAGCGGTTGAATGGAACGGCTCATCGTTAATCAAGTAACGCATCTCTTGTGAGGTGGTGTATTCGACAAAGCAGCTCTTTTAGGAGCCCCGGTGTTTGGTGATGCAGCGAGACCCGCGACACCAGGGCCAGCAATGTTAGAGAGTCGAAGTCATCGATTCCAGATGCCGTACAATCCAACCGGTATCAGCGAGACAGTCAATCTGGGGCGATCCAGACAGCGTTAATCGCGCGTCATCTGGAGGGTAGAGAGACGACATGACCAATTTCAACGTTCGCGACCATTCCCGAAGAGTGGCCATAGTCGTTGTAGCTGTACTGGTCAGCGTTTTGGTCGCGGGCTGCGGCGGCGACGAAGCGCAGGACGTCACGCCGGGTGAACCCGCGTCTGGACTATCGGCAAATCCGGGAAATTCTACGGAATATTCGACTAAGTTCCACTATACCGAAGACGTCTTGCTTGAATTTGCGCAAGTCCTCCTTCCTCAAAGTTGGGAATGTAACGGCAACCCCAAAAAGCCCAATATGTCGTTCCCTTACGCTCAGGGCGCGGGCAAGGGCGCTGGTTTCGCAGAAACGGTTCAACAAATGAAGGACGAAGGATTGGCTAGACTGACTACAGCCAAGGAACTCAATATAGATCTCCTCAAACGTTCGATCCAGTTCGAAGCAAAGTCAAGCGAAAACAAACGTGACTTTCGGGCTCAATACAATTACGTTATCGATGCCGATAACTGCGTCATTTACGTAGCCGTCTGGCAAAAAGTCGTCGAGCTAGATGAGCCCTCCCTCAAGTGCGTATATGATTCGAGACCACGTGTTACGGAAACCGTGAAAGCCGCTGACGTTCTCTACGATAGCAACTGGGCCCAAGCCGAGAATATGGTCAACGTCTTCCCGGAATTGAAGGAGGGGGACCGGACCAGCCCATGTTGGTTGGTATTGGCAACTGTCGATTCCAAAAACTCTGGAATCATGGACTCTATGAGCAAGCACATGATGCTGGCGCAGCCCGTTGGCAAAAAGAGCTTCTCGACTTTGAATCTCCGCGAGCTGGACGGGAAGAAAAACAACGACGGCACAAAAACAGACGTAAGGGTCGCCTATGCAGGTGAAATGTGCGTGAGTTACAACAGGGCCGGGAACATAACTGAGGTCAAAATTAACTCAAACAGTGGCACTTACAAACCTGCTGTCAGGTATCTCGAGGAAGTTGCCAAGTTTATTTCAAAGGAGTTGAAGTGGGAGCCGAAAGAATCTCAAAGGTCGGGTCACAACTGCAAAAATCAAAAATTTCCTCAGAATGTGGAGCCCATCACTGGAAGCTAGCCCGACACGACAGGTCGCCATCCGATTATCGGCTTGCGCTACCGTCGCGATCATTTCCACGGCTTAGCAAGCAAAGTGGCGCTGTCATCCCGAGAAAGCCGTAGGCTGATGTGGAGGTCCCATTCATTTGACCAGCGATTGCCACGTCGTCGGACTCCTCGCAATGACATTTTCGCCGCCCTCGTTTGTAATAACGATCTATCCCCACAATATGGGGTACGAGCGGGCAAAGCTCAGTCAGCCTCGAACAGCTCTATCGGGTTGCCATCCAGGTCGTCGGTCTCGATCAGAATGCGGTTCCAACCTCCCGGCTCAGGCTCGCGTCCGTCGGGCATTGGGGGCGACGTGCCGAGGACTTAGGACCGCTGAGGAGGAGCGTCGTGTCGCCCCGAGAGACAATATAGATAGCCGGGACTGCCAGCTCAATTTCGAAATCAAGGTACTCGGTGTAAAAGTTCGCCGTCACTTTGGCGTCGCTGACCATGTATCTAAATCTCGCAACCTCCAACCCTTAGTAAACGAACTCGAATTACGCCGTCGCTTTCGAAAAATAAGTGAGTGGTTCAGGCCAGTTCAAAGTCCAGGCTCAGTTCGGCCTTTATCGAATTAAACCACTCGATAACTTCGCGGTGATACGGAATGCCATCACGCTGCCTGATCTCAACCTCTTCGGCCTCCGGTAACCCGGCATACACGACCCGGTCGTGCCCCGGCGCTGGCTTCGCGTTTCGCAGGCCGCCCAGAAAATCATCCATATCGTCCTTGAACTTCTCAGGATCGATAAAGCCGTCGATCTTGATCGCCTGCACATAGTGGGCCATCAATGGACGTGGTGTAGGCGGCATCAGAAACCCTGCCCCCATGCCAGAGAGAATCGTTGAAAGAATCTCGCATGTCGCAGCAAAGCCGTAGCCCTTGTGTGAACCCTGTTCGCGTGTGCCACCGAACGGCAGAATCATGTACTCATCCGGAAGCGGAACTTCCTCCATTATTGGAGTTCCCTCGGCATCGGAGACCCATCCGGGGTCCATCGGCGCTCCGACCCGTTTTGCAAGATACAGTTTGTTTCCCGCCACCTGTGTCGTCGCAATGTCGAACACGAACGGTGCCTCGTTCCGGGCCGGGGCCGCCCACGCCCACGGGTTGGTGGCAAACATCTTTTCGCCAGCATGCGTCGGCACCATCGAAAGCGGGTTCCCGGCAGTTGTCGTAAGGCCGATCATGTCATGTTCGAGCGGCAGCATCGAGTGATACGCCAGCATGCCAATATGCCGCGAATTGTGGACAGTAACCGCCCCCATGCCGTGCTTCTCGGCCTTCTCGATCGCCATTTCCATAGCTTTTGGCAGCACATGCAGGCCAAGCCCGCCGTCGCCATCGAGATTAGCCGTTACGTCCGTCTCGCGGGTTACGCGTACGTTCGGGGCCGGGTTGATATCGCCATCGCCGTACATCTTGACGTAAACCCTGAGCTGGTTCGATACGCCGTGCGATTCGCAGCCCCGCAGGTCGCTCGTAAGCAGTACATCGGCAGAAAGAGCGGCATCGGCCTTCGAAAGACCGCATTTCTCGAAGATTTCGGTAGTGGCCGACCGCATTCTCTCGGGTTCGATGAAAACACGATCTTTTTCGGGCACCAGGAACCGTTCGAGCATTTCTTTTTCCTCTGTTCAGGTGAATCGTTGCCAACGCAAACTATGGAAAGAAAGAATGAACCTCAGAACAACCGCTCGCAAGGGCAGATTCCGCAAGCTCTGGGACATACAACGCAAAACCGCCCTGTATGCGAAACATGCAGGGCGGCTCTGGCCAGACAGCAAGTGGGCTTACTTGTTGGGCTGTGGAGTTGTACGCAGATATGGTCGAATCGTTTCGTAACCCTTCGGGAACAGTTGATCTGCGTCTTCGTCCGAAACGGTCGGGAGAACGATAACGTCATCTCCATCTCGCCAGTTGGCCGGGGTCGCCACCTTGTAGCCGTCAGTCAACTGCAATGAATCTAGTACGCGGAGGATCTCTGCGAAGTTACGGCCCGTTGCAGCCGGGTACGTGATGGTAAGGCGGAGCTTTTTTGCCGGGTCAATGATGAACACCGAGCGGACAGTCATCTTGTTGTCTTCCGCCTGAATCATGCTGTAAAGGTTCGCCACCTTCTGGTCGGCGTCCGCAATGATGGGGAAGTTCAGCGTGACGTTCTGGGTATCTTCGATGTCTTTCACCCACTCCCTGTGCGACGCAAGTTTGTCAACACTGAGGCCGACGACTTTCGTGTTGCGCTTATCGAACTGCCCCTTGAGACCGGCAACTGCGCCAAGCTCGGTTGTGCAGACCGGCGTGAAGTCGGCCGGGTGTGAAAACAGGATGCCCCAGCCGTCGCCAAAAAATTCGTACAGGTCGAGCGGACCTTCAGTTGATTCCTGCGTGAAATTGGGAACTGTGTCCCCGAGTAATAGTGCCATGGCTGGTTTCCTCGTAAGGGTCGGTGTGTAAAAGACGGTTGACGTTCACGACTGGTTTCGATGCATTCTATGCAAGAAAGATTCGCCGGTCGAGCAAATGCAAGCCGGTTTGAACCGCCCCGAGAAAGTTGGAGACTTCAATCCTTGAGAGGATGGAGAGATGACAAGAACGGGGAGGAACCCCTCAGAGGTACGTTAGCGGCTGGTGCGGCTGGTGACGGATCACCGGTCGCAGCGAAGGCGGGATGGAAATGATTTGCTGAACCCAGAAAGCAGTGTTCATCCCCGGCGCTGTCGTCATTCAGAACTCCAATGGCGAGATCAGTGCAATGACGCAGCTAGCGCGCGCTTCCAGAATCGGGCGGCAAACGCTATTGAACCAGTACGCCCGCCTTCTGGCTGCCTCCCGCACAAAGGGAAAACAGGCCGGGCCGACTCGCGCCCGAACTACGCCCCGATAGCCTGCCGCTTACGTGCCCGGTTGCGCTTGTTCTGGTCCAGCACCGTCTTCCGTATCCGCACAAAGTTAGGCGTAACCTCAAGACACTCATCGTCCATGATGAACTCAAGGGACTGCTCAAGCGAAAGCTGTTTGTGCGCATCGAGGTGCTGGGCGTGATCTGCCCCGGCCGATCGCATATTGGTCTGCTTCTTGGCCTTCACCATATTCAAATCCATGTCCTGCGGGCGCGGGTTCTCGCCCACAATCATCCCCTCATAAACCTCGGTAGCAACCGGAACAAACAGCTGCCCACGTTCCTGCGCACTCAGCAGAGAATAAGTCGTTGTCACCCCGCGCCGATCGGCGATAAGACTCCCGGTCGGGCGTGATCGCATCTCGCCCTGCCAGCGTTCGTAACCTTCAAAAACGTGATGAGCCAGCCCGGTACCCCTGGTTTCGATAACAAATTCGCTATGGAAACCGATCAGCCCACGGGCAGGGATCACGTAATCCATTCGAACCCGACCCTGGCCATGATTGACCATGTTCACCATCTTGCCCTTGCGGTGTGCAAGTTGCTGCGTAATCGCCCCGAGATGCTCATCGCTAATGTCAACCGCAAGTCGCTCCATCGGCTCATGGAGCTTGTCGTTGATCATCTTCGTGACCACTTCTGGCTTGCCGACAGTCAGTTCAAATCCCTCACGGCGCATCGTCTCTACAAGCACCGCAAGCTGAAGTTCCCCGCGACCCTGGAATATCCACGTATCGGGCCGGTCTGAAGACAGAATCCTGATCGAAACGTTGCCGACCAACTCCCGGTCGAGCCGGTCCTTCACCATGCGTGCTGTCAGCTTTTTACCGTCGAGTCCGGTCAGTGGCGACGTGTTGATACCGATAGTCGCTGAAAGGCTTGGCTCGTCGATTCGGATAATCGGAAGTGCTCGCGGGTCCTCTTCATCGGCAAGTGTTTCGCCAATCGTCACATCGGGCATACCGGCCACCGCTATAATTTCGCCCGGCCCGGCCTCTTTAGCATCCACACGCTCAAGACCCTCCGTAACGTACAACTCGGTGATCTTAGCCCGAACGATCGTGCCATCCACCTTGCAGTGCGAAACGATCTGATCCTTACGGATCGTTCCCTGATGAACCCTGCATATCGCCAACCGGCCCACATATGGCGACGCGTCGAGGTTTGTGACCTGAATCTGTAGTGGATGCTCATCGTCATATTCCGGGGCGACAATAGCGGTCAACAGTAGTTCGAAAAGCGGTTTGAGGTCTGTGCCTGGAACATCGGGGTCGAGAGTCGCAGTTCCCTCACGCGCATTCGTGTAAACAATCGGAAAATCGATCTGTTCTTCCGTCGCGTCAAGGTCGATGAACAGTTCGTAAACCTCATCTACCACCTCGGCTATCCGGGAGTCGGCGCGGTCGATCTTGTTGATAACCAGAATCACCGAAAGCTCGGCTTCCAACGCCTTTCGCAGAACGAACCGGGTCTGCGGCAGTGGGCCTTCGCTGGCATCGACCAGCAGCAGAACACCATTGACCATTGCCAGCCCGCGCTCCACTTCGCCACCAAAATCGGCGTGGCCGGGAGTGTCGATGATGTTGAACTTTGTATCGCCGTAGCGGATCGCCGTATTTTTGGCGAGAATCGTGATGCCCTTCTCACGTTCCAGATCCGTGGAGTCCATGACTCGCTCGGTCAACTCTTTATAGGTCGCCACCGCTCCCGTCTGTTTGAGCATGGCGTCGACCAGCGTTGTCTTGCCGTGATCTACGTGGGCGATAATCGCGACATTACGAATGTCGTTGCGGAAGGTCTTGGTCATGGGGGCTTTCAGGCTCGTCGCAGCAACTGCTGTCTGCGCGAAACGACCCGGAAGTTAAACCGGATCGGCTGTGAATCTGGGGCTCGACTCTTACTCAGTCATCGAACGGAAATGTTGCGTGTAATTCGAGAATATCACCGAAGGGGTTAACAGGTGTTAACCGTTTGGTGCGGGATTAGGTCAGAGCGAGTGGGTGTGAACACTGAATAACTCAGATTCAGGCCGGTTTCGGTTGATTCAGAACGGGGCGGGCATCAAGCGAACACTCACGTTAATTCGGTTGTCGCCCGCTCGTTGCAGTCGTCCTGCGTTTCGTAGGCTTTTTTCTCGAAAGGGTGTCGCCTGCCGCCGCTGTACTTGATCGAAAGCAGTATGTAGACGATCAGCCACGGCCCAACGAGCCACTTCATTTGGTCGAACCAATGCCTGCGTTCGTGTAACTGAACGCACTTGTCGTCCCAAACATGCGGCTCGTAGAACACGAACGGCCAGAACGTAACTGCGTAAACACTTTCCGGAAACGGCCACGGGATTTTCTGCACACGTATTTCGATTCGACCACCCGCAATTCTGAACATGTGTCCCAACCCTTTTGCCGGTAAATTATCCTCAAACGATCTGATTGCCAACCACTACGCCACCGCGTTATCAACAGCCACCGCAACACCAACAGCCACCGCAACACCAACAGCCACAGCCACAGCCACAGCCACAGCCACAGCCACAGCCACAGCCATCCTGAGCCTGTCGAAGGACCAACGTCCGTGCGGTCAGCAACGGAATCCTGGCCATCTTAGTTTGGAGCTAATCTGGACTGCAACACTCGTACCCACGATCCTTCGACAGGCTCAGGATGGCGGAGACGACAACACGCCTACACCAAAATTGCGAATCGTTAGATTTTTTCGGATAGCCAGCCATTTCATCGTCGGCCACGATTCGCACCTGCGTTTCGGGATGTATGATCTGTCGACTCATCCTCTTCAACGATTCGGCCAGTCGATTAAAGTTCGGAGTAAACAATGACTGACGCTGTATTCCTTGGTGGAGACCGGTATCACGACGCTGCCGAGGCACATGCCGGCATCGGCCCGGTTCTCGAAAAAGCCGGTCTCGACGTTCACTACACAACCGATTACGCATCGATAGATGCCGATCTTTTAAGCGGGGTCAGGCTGCTCGTTTTCCTTCGTGATGGGATGGAGTGGCCCAACGGACATGATGAAGAGCCAGAACGCTGGATGCAGCCCCATCAGGAGGAAGCAATCGAACAGTTCGTGCTGAATGGCGGCTCGTTCCTCGTGATGCATAATTCGGCATGGAACTACCCGTGGGATGGCGGCTACCGCCGGACAGTCGCTGGCTACTTCCAGTTCCACCCGCCGTACATGCACTTCGACGTTCACATTACCGATAAAGACCATCCGATTACCGCCGGGGTTGAAGACTACGAGATCGAGGATGAACAGCACTTCATCTGGTTCGACAGCGAGCGGGTCGACCTGTTCGCCACAAGCCAGGGCAAGGACGGGCGGGAATCTGCTTCTGGCTATTCATATGAGTACGGCAAGGGCCGGGTTGCCTACCTTGCGAACGGTCACAGGCTGGTCGTATTGCAGCACCCTTCGGTGCAAAAGTTACTGACCAACGCAGTGAAATGGCTCCTGCGCAGTAGCTAACAGCCGGTGTAGAAGCGATCTCAAAACCCCCTCTCCCACAGGATAGGGCCGGGGTGAAGGGAAGCTACCAACTGGAAAATCACCGTTCGACAGCCTTTGCCCCACAGTCAAAAACATTCCTACACCCTGAGCTTCCGCCCGCGGTGAGTGAACTGACCGAAACGACAATGCAACAAGGGACGATCCAAATAAGCATGGAAATCAAGGACAAAAAATTCCGTCAGGTGGTTGGAGATGACCACGATCTCGAGCAGGTCGCAACCGGTTTCAGATTCACCGAAGGCGCAACATGGGACGCGAAGAAGCAGGAGCTGATCTTCAGCGATATGCCGGGAGATATCGTACGAAAGTGGTCAGCCACTAACGGTGTAACGGTGTTCAGACAGCCCAGCGGCAAGGCCAACGGCCACCACTTCGATCTCGATGGTCGCCTGATTTCGTGCGAACACGCGAACAGCCGGGTGATCCGCGAAGAACACGATGGTTCGATCACTGTTCTGGCTACCCATTTTGACGGCAAAGAACTGAACAGCCCGAACGACGTAATCGTGAAGTCCGATGGGGCCATCTACTTTTCCGACCCAACCTACGGTCGAATGGAGGGCTTTGGCGTTCTACGAGAACAGGATATGGATTTTCAGGGTGTTTACAGAATCGACCCTGTATCGGGGGAGCTAAGTCTGCTGGTCTCTGACTTCGGGCAGCCGAATGGCCTGACGTTCTCGCTCGACGAAAAGCAACTGTTCATCAACGATACCGACCACGGGCATATCCGGGTTTTCGATGTTGCTGGCGATGGCAGTATTTCTGGAGGCCGCGTCTGGGCTGTTCCAGAAGGGAAGGGCAATGGCGGTTGCGACGGGATGAAGATCGATAGCGAGGGCAACTTATTCGTCACCGGACCGGGCGGCATTCATGTCTACGCCCCCGATGCCACGTGTCTCGGTGTTATCCAGGTGCCAGAAGTTACCGCCAACTTTACGTGGGGCGACGATGACCTCAAGACGCTCTACATCACGGCCTCAACTTCGCTCTACCGCATCCGGGTCAACGTACCTGGCCGGAAGGTTTCCTGACCTCTCTCCCTATAAAGGGCGGGAGGACCATCCCAATCTCACCAAAGGAAAAAACAATTGATCACCCTGCACGTTTACCTCAAGCCCAAAACCGACGAGT
>CAYLWG010000044.1:0-16663 GCA_964387235.1 uncultured Dehalococcoidales bacterium | reverse complement strand
GGCATCGAAATCACCGACATCATTCGGATCGAAGTTGGCGAATTGATCAGCGTCGAACTCACCGAAATCGGTGGCGGGTGGCGCGTCGAATCCGTCATCAGGCGGTGGCGGATCGCCAATAAAAATGGAGTCATCAGGCGGAGGCGGAGGCGGATCGCCAATAAAAGTGGAGTCCCCAGGCGCCGGCTCGAAGAACGTGTCGTCGGGCACCGGCTCGAAGAACGTGTCGTCGGGCGGCGGCTCGAGGAACGTGTCGTCGGGCGGCGGCTCGAGGAACGTGTCGTCAGGCGGCGGCTCCTCGGGTGGGTGACTTTCGGCAAGTGCCGGTGTCACCAGCGACAACGTCAGAACAAAAACTATGAAGAATGAAAAAAGTCGACTCATATCGATCCTCGAAGTGATGTGGAACACAGCCCTGTTACTAACTCGTGGCACATTTAAAACCGGATGTCAGGCGATCAAATCTGATCTGGAGTGCGGTGGCGTCCGGACCGGATGCCGTCAACGACACCTGCGTCCCGGTGCTGTTGCACGTCCAGGCACCAATCAGGCCGCCGCTTGCGTTCTCTCCGGAACTGTCTGAGGCCAAATAGCCCCCGAACCGCCCGGTTTCGCCGTCAACTGTGATATCACCTTCGCTGATCGGCACAAAGTTCAAATTCGGCTTACTGAGTTTTTGAACCTCATAGGTAAGATCAACCGCTGCCTTGGGGCCGGCGCCCGGGTCGGGTTGCCAGAAAATCACGATGTCTGCACCGTTGTAATTGAAAGACATAAGCCCCTGTTCGTTATCGGCTTTGGTTCCTGTCCATCCCTTGATGCTCAAGTTTGAGGACTGGAAACTGGCGTCCTGGTCCAACTCGACAGTGAACCCATACACGTCATAGACGTTTGTCAACGGTACTGGTGTCGGGGTGGGAGTCGGGGTTGGCGAGGGGGATGGAGTAGGTGTGTTTGCTGGTACGGGGGTCGCGGGGACTTCGGTTGGCGATACTTCTGGTGTTGGTGCCGGGGTGGGTGCAGTGGTCGGTTCGGCGATTGGTGCGGGAACCTCAGTGGGTTCAGTGGCCGGGGTACTGGTCGGAGTGGGAGGCTCGGTCGGTGTCGGAGCCGGGGCCGAAGCGGCAGTGGTGGCCAGGGCTACGATCGACTCGACTGTATCGGTGATGGATTCAGTCGAATCGCCCGAAGTACAGCCGATGGCTATCAGCAGGCCCAGCGCCATCGCAAGTCCGATGAAAGTGGACGTCCGGGGTGGGTGAATCACAATATCTTTCAGCATCTGTGCCTACTTCAGCCTGTATCTCGTGATGATCGGTTCGACCTGTCACGTCCCTCTAAATAGATGCTGCGTTCATGAAATTTTTCGCGGCAGCAGTCGCATCTGTCCGAGCAGAGCTACGAGATCACCCTAAATGTGAATTCGGGCTCCCGTTATTGTCTAATCCGCCAATATTTATAGTGATTTCACCTATGCTCTATGAGCTTTGATATCCAGTCGGTTGATCGTGAATGACGACTTTTAACCCTTACCGAGATGGGTGTTCAGTTGCTTCTGGCATTTCTGAGTTTTCTTGCATTTTTGGCACGATTATTCCGCCGGTGAATTGGCGTATGGCTGGCGCGGCCGCACCTGGAAGTGAGGGGGAGTCGAGGAGATTGCCCGGCACGACGAGGCATCGCAGATCGGGCTACACACTTGTTGCAGGCCCCGTTCGCGCCCCGGCACTCCGGGCCCCGAACGGCCTCCGTTGCAGCGGGCGCATGTTCGCCGAATAACCCGAAATTGGATTCAGTGAGGGTCTAACGCCAGATCGTCACTTCGTCGACTGGCGCTCGCTTGGCCTCTGGCTTTTCGGCCCCGGGCTTTTCGAACGGATATCCGATGTACAGGGCCCCAACCATCTGCCAGTCGGGTTCGGCGCCGATAGTAGTCCCAATATCTGCCAGACATGGTCTTCCGGTGCTCCAGCCAACGCCGATTCCGAGTGAGTGGGCGGCGAGCATCAGGTTTTGAACAGCACACGCCGTAGCGGCATAGTTTTCTTTTGTGACCTCGTCGTTCGGGCCTTCAACTGCGTAGACATACATGAATGCCGGGGTGTCGAGGATTTCCTGCCTCGCGGCCGCAGAACTATCGGTGCGCCGTTTCTGGTTCGGGTTCTTGATGTTCTCGTAAGTCCAGTCGTGAACGATTTGTGCGACATGCTTTCTCAGATCGCCGTCTTTCGTAAGCACGATGAACCGCCAGGGCTCGGTATGCCTGTGATTCGGTGCCCAGGTCGCCGCTTCGATGATAGTTTTCAGATCGTCTATCGCGACTGCTCGGTCGGTAAATTCACGGATATTACGTCTTGTCTTAATCGCTTCCAGCACCAGGTTGATTCCCGTTCGTTCGATTCGGCCGACTGATTTCAGGGTTTGTTGCCTGAAAAATCGTAACTCGAAAAAAGAGTACGACTAAATTCAAGAGTGTGCGCCCCGCGACTGTTCCGCTGAGTACGATGTTGAACTTTTCGCTTTTCGTGATTCAGTTCGAGTTCAGCCGTTTCACGACGTCGTACTGAGATGGCAAATTTGTCGGGTCTTCAGCGCGTGCGAGGTAGTAGGTGTGCATCACATCGTAGGCGACGAAGGCATCGCGCAGTGCGGGAATCGCGTCTGTTGAAAAATCGACTCTGATATCGATAGGGAATTTTTCTCCCGAAGTGGCGATCATCAAGCATGCTGATCTTTCGGCCAGGTGAGTGCGGTTTGGCCCGCTCTGGCCTCCGGTTTTTTTTCCGGCTTCGAGTGCCGATAATAATTTTTCTGCGAGCGATTCCGAAGCCCGGTCGGTCTCAAACGCCTGAACCATCGCTGCGAGAACGTTTGCACCCGTAAGAAAATTCCCTACCGCCACGCAATTCTCGCCATTCACGTAGCCACTGAACGGTTTGGTGTTTTCCCCGGAATGAACAAAGGTGCGGCCATCGCGTGTCAGCAGTGCCACCTGCCGGAATTCGGGATGTTCATCGTTAGCTACTGCTCGGTCGAGTGCGCTCGCCGGGTCGTCGGTGCCACTCAGCAGCAATTCCATCAGTTCATCGCCGATGGCGGGGTTTGTCGAAGCCTGCGAGGTAACAACTCCAACTCCTGGCATGATCCGCGGGCAGGTTGCCCCAACTGCGAGCGAGTAAGTGGCGATTCCGATTCCGAGTGCGCCGCTTGCTGGATCACGTCCGAGTACTGTGAAAGTCATCGCGCCATTTTAGGTTCAGTTGCGCGAGCAATGTGACAGGTCCGCCGCTGACAACGAACGGTCGGATTAAATTTTGCCCCACTTGCGGTTTATGACTAACAACAGTGAGACGACGAGTAGCATCGCGACGAGGCCACCGACGATGAGTCTGAATTGGATCATCGAATTGATTTCGCTGAGTGCAGCGACATTCGTTCCGGGTTCCAGTTCTACGGGTGTTATCTGTAGTTCGGAAATTGTCCCGTTTTCGACCCTCTCGTTGAAATCATCGGCATTTACCCGGAAAGCAATGACCGGCTTGAAGTCCTTTCCAGCCGTTATTATCGTGACTTCGGCATCCTGATGGGAAGCCGGAACCGCAAGTTCTATGCGGTCCGATCCGCTCAGGGTCGTGACGTACGCGTAGCTCGTCGATCCTCCACTGGCAGGCATTGAGATTTGAACGACAGCAGTAACGCCCTCGTCACCAGCGTTAACGGACACGAACGAACCATCGAACGCTCCGGGCCCGCTTCGAGGAATTATTGCCGGATACGACGTGCCGCCTACCTGCGATACCGGATGGGAACTCTGGCCGATATCTCCATCGACTTCGGGTTCGTATTTCTTGTTGCCATCAAGATCGGCGAAAAATCCGTGGCTGACAAATAGATCGTCGATTCGGGACGACGATATTTGGGCCCCTTCGGCTGTCAGCGTATCCGTTCCGTTCATCAGCGCTTCATAGAGTTCAGCGACGTTCGAGACTCCAACGCTGGCATCGGGGCCAGACCGTTCGTACTCAGTGATGAGGTTGATGAGTTGCTGAAGGTCGAGGACCACGTCATCATCATCGACTCTGGCAATGCCGCCCATTGTGGCCGTAGCTGCCGTTACATCGAGCCCGGCCGGAGGTGCGGCGTAGAAAACTCCTTCACGGGTAGGAGCAATTATTTCGGGGATGATCTTGGTCACCTGCGTGCCTACGACCTCCCCCGCACTGTTCATGTAGCGGACGGTAACATCGGCATTTCGCACTACCAACGGACTCGTGTTTACGATCTTCCCCTGCACGATTGTCCCAGACGGTTCGGCGTTGACCGTCACATCGAGGACGTTTAAGCCCGAAGGGCCAGAAGCCCTCTCCGCGTAATCAGCATCCGAATCGACCAGGTCAAGCAACAGGCCGGCGATGGTGAATTCTTCCCACCAGCCTTCAGCCTCCCAGGGTAGGCGGTCGGCTTCCAGATCGTAGTCGGCACCGATCGTGTAAATCTCGAACCGGTAGTCTCCAACGATCTGTCTGGAAACCATCATCGAATAAAACTCGGCAAAGCCTTCTACAAACGAATCTCGCGTCGAAGTATTTCGATAGTAACCGCCGTGATTCCTATCGCCAGATGGCAATTCGAAGGTTTCACCGGTTTGGAGCCAGAGGAAGTAATGCCCGTATTCGTGGAATTCCCGGTTGTCGGGAATTCCTGGTGAATTCAGTGAACTTCTGGCCGGCATCATGGTAATGATTGGAGCCGAACCCTCTTCCAGTTCGTTCTCTGCGACGAAAAACGCACCAGTTTTCGATTCATCACAACCAAGGGCCGGGTCGTTACACCACACCTGGATCTGGAGCGTGGTCGCGCTATCGATATCGGCACCGAGATCGAGCGCGAGTTTTTCAGCGTTCAGAATGTACTGATAGATAGCGGTCGCATCCGGCCACAGATCAGTCTCGATAGGCGTTGTCTCCATATCGTCCTGGATATTCCATGTATCGAAATTCTGTTCACAGGCGTTTGCCCCGGGTATGTGAGTATCAGAAACAGATGTTGTGAGGGCAACTACATCATCGCCATTCATCACCGCAAACGATGCTCCGGTGCCGATGCCATGAGATAACACAACGCTAACTTCGACTGCTCCGGGCACAGTCTCTGCATCTGGGTCTGGCTCTTGAATAGCACCGGGTAGTGCATAGCGACCGCGGCTATCGGTGATGGTTTCAATGATGTTTCCATCAGCTGTCGTAGCACGGACCACAACACCGACGATAGGTGAACCCCAATTGTCGGTAACTCGGCCCTGAATGACGCAGCCTGCAATTGTGGCAGTTGGTATCGGCCTGTCTTCAGGGGCTGCGGAACCAGGAAAATCTGCAGCCCGTTCATTGGTCAGGTTAGTGTCGCCCACGCCGCCTGGATTGGTTGTCGAATCGCCTGGTAACCCCGACGGTGCCTCTGATGCAAGAACGGTTGCGTCGCGTGGGCTGTTTACGCCGGCCCTGATTATTGCGCGGGAGTTAATTTTTAGCGGGGTCGTTATGCGTTGATCTGATTCAGTGCTTGAACTCAAACCGTACATACCAGCCAGTATCACCGAAGTGATTACGGCACCTATCCCCAGTGCCAGGACAATTACGATTCTGGATCTGCTGCCGCCACCATTGCTTTGACGACGATATTTTGGTGTGGCATCACGGCCATTTTGATTAGGCCGCATCGGAGATTCTGCTTTCTTTCGAGCGGTGCGCCCCAAATCGCGGGACGGAAACGTGGATGGTCGTACCCTCTCCCCGGTTGCTCTCCAGTTTGAGTTGGCCTCCATGCAGTTCGACGATCTGTTTCGAAGAGACCAGCCCGATGCCCGTGCCCGTAACCGATCTGGTCGTTTCGTTATCGGCCCGGAAGAACGGAGTGAAGAGGTGATCCTGATCTTCTTCACTGAAACCGATTCCGTTGTCGGAGACCGTGACCGTGAACAGGTGGTCGGTTACCCACGCCGAAACGGTAATCTCGGTCCCTTCTGGTGAGTACATGATTGCGTTGCTGAGCAGATTCGAAATTACCTGCCTTAATCGGCCGTCATCGGCCTCCACAATCGCGTCGGAGTCGTGGTAATTCAGCTGAAGTTTCTGATTCTTTCGTTCGATGGCCGGAATGAACGCCTCTGTGACATCGTCGAGTGTCTGCCGCAGGTTGAACCTGGCATAGAAAAGCTCACATTCACCTTTGCCCAGCAAAGAAAGTTCAAGCAGATTGTCGAACAAGCTCTGTAGCTGGGCGGTGTTGCGCTTTATGACCTCGAGGTGATCGATATCTTTGCTGGCCAGATTGCCATCCCGGTTCCTGAGAACTATTCCGGTGAAAGCGATAATCGAAGTAAGTGGGGTCATCAACTCGTGGGTTATGGACGAAAGGAACCGGTCTTTCATATGGCCGACGCGCTTAAGTTCCAGCGAGTCGAGCATCGAACGGTCGGAAAGCTCTCGCTCGGTCCTGATTTTCAGGGTGTTTGCCCTGAATATCCTGATATCTGCAACAAAAATGAAAATGAGCAAGATCAAGAACACACCGCCCAGACTGGTTAGCGTTATTAGTGCTACCGACGAACGCATCTCCGATATCTGGGCCATAAGAACTTCGGAGACATCGCGTGTGACGCCGATCACTCCGACGATGTCGTCGCTATTGGCCGCAAGAAGGGGCAGATAAGTTTCAACAACATCGGTTATGCCAGAAGAACCACCTGGGCCGCCCAGATCAATGGTTCCGCTGGAAGTTATTTCGTGGCCTGTCATCTCCGAGTTTCGAATCTCGATAGTTCCCAGACCGGACGAAATATTCCCGTTTACGGCCGATTCGAAAACCGAACCCGGGATAGTCCGCTCTGAGATCAGGCCACCCGACGTACTCCAGAGGTTCTGGCCCTCGGTGTCGTACAGCGAAATGTCGATCACGCGGAGGGAGTCGAGCAGTTTCTGAGATTCGATTGGAATCGTATGAGTGAGTTGTGCAGGCCCGCCGGTCGAGGCGGTGCCATGATCGACAAGAAGTTGATCGACGATCCCTGCGATGATCGCTGCATCACGCATCGATTGCTCGGTCGTGACTTCGACCAGGTTGTTCTCGGCCGCTCTGGCGGCGAGGTTGTTCAGGGCGAACGCGGCCATTCCCAGTGTCAACACACTGACCAGAACGAACGCTGTGGTTAGCCGGAACTTGGTCATACGATTCGCCAGGGGAATTACGCGGAAGCAGCTGGTTGTTTGGAACTGCTCGATAGGCCGGGACGCCAATTAACTCGCCCTCGCGCGACACGGCACTATGGAACTGTCACTACGCTTGCGGATTTTTCCTCCCCGTCCGTATCCTGCCGTCGATCACAAGCCGCATTTATTGCGACGGGTTTTTTTTGGTGCTGATCGCCATCAGTCGAAACCCGTTTGAGACCTTTCGCAATACGCATGCACCGCAGAGCGATCTGGTGATCTCACCTACCATCGTGCTGCGATTTCTCTGAGGCTGAACGGGTGTGTGCCGCCTGTGTAAATGAGAGCAACCCCCGGTAGCGAGTGCGCGCATACTCCATCAACTGAACTGGGACTCGCCGAAATATGCGTGTAAAACCCAGAAGGTAAAAACAGGTTTCGTACTCGTTCTGGAATGGACAGAACCGTCGATAGCGACATAATGATTTTTCGTGCCGGTCTCAATCGTTTTCCAGTGTTTAACGGATATTCGGCTCACAGGCCGTAAAACCTTTGTGAAATAGTTGGTTGCATCGGAAGGTTCGATGATCCGCGTTGATTCTGCCAGGGTTGGCTCCAATTAATAATCCCGTCGTGCGAAGGCAGTTCTGGACAAACACCATCGGGTGTCAACAGAGTTGGCTAGTATTCACCGGGACCTCTCGTGCAATGGTGACGTCGCTACTCGAATCTGATTGGACATAACTGGGCTTGCTGCTATTTATTCGGCGTCTGCGCTCCGATTTCCCTCAGATGTTCGCCCTTGCCGCGGGCGTTCTAGTGATGACTGCGATTCTCGCTGGAACTCCTATGTACTTGGGCGTGATCGAGTCGCTCGGGCTTAGATCGACTCTCTCCACCCTTTCACCCGCGCACAGAAACATGCAGGTCGTCGTAGATGGGCTTCCGCTCACAACGCGATCGGTTTCAGAGGCGACTGAGCGGGTCGAGGTAGCGGTGGCAGAACTCGGCGACCTGGTAGTCAGCATCGGCCAGGAATCGCGGGCACGCGACCATTTCTGGTCTCAGTACCCCGATTCCATCGTAGGAGGCCGCACCGCAGACCTTGCAGTGCTTCAGCGGTTCGAAGGATTTCTTGAGCAGGTAGAGATCACGGAGGGCAGGACTCCTCTGGTGGCGACAGTCCGGCGCAGTGAAGGTGTTGTATCTGTCGAGGCTGTCGTACCTTCGGGCAGGGCCGACCTGCTCGGCCTGAAAATCGGAGAAGAAGTCTGGCTCGCGTCTTCGGCCAATGATCCTCCATACCTGCTAGTGCAGATAGTCGGCTTTTTCGAAGCGCGTGACCCTGATGCCGAATTCTGGCTCGGACTTGGCAAAGCTGTGATGGAGCCAGACCGGCCAGCGCCGGATGCCCGACACCGCCTGCCGTTATTTATAGCGGGCGACGGTCTTTTCGAATCGCTGACCGGTGGGCCAGCCGTGATTGGCACCAACCGATGGCTGGTTCAGCTCGACCTGGGCCGACTTGAGCGGCAGAGTCCTTCACTCACGGCAAAGCAGATCGGCGCGGTAGGGCATCAGCTTCGAAGGGGCCTGCCAGAATCGCAGGCCGTCTCGGCACTGGAAAACCGGCTCGAAGCACTGGGTGAGGAGATCAGTTTTGCGCGGATACCTACGCTGATGATGGGCGGGGTTTTGCTGCTCGCAGCGGGTTACTACTCGATCATGGCCGCGGGAGCACTGCTCGCACGCCGCCGGGTCGATATTGGACGCCTGTGGGTGCGCGGATCGGACAGACGGCAGATTACTCTGATGTACCTGTCGGAAGCTTTTTTCCTGTTGTTAGTTCCAGCGGCGATTGCCCCTTTCCTGGCCCTCGCGGTGATCACCATGATCGGGTGGATGCCCGAATACGAATCGATTACGCTCGGTTCAGGAATACCCGTTCGTCTTACATGGCAGGCGTTTGCCTGGTCGTTTGTCGGCGCGGCGTTCGTGCTTTTTTACATGCAGATATCTGTCTGGAAAGACCGGGGCAGAGAGATCGGTTCCGCACAGTTATCGTCAATTCGTGTTGAAGGAAAACCGTTCTTTCAGCGTCAGTATCTCGACCTGCTTTTCCTCCTGTTCGGAATAGTGGTCATATGGGATTTGACCACAGAATCGTCTGTAGTCAGCGAAGGGGCCGGTCGGTTGGCAGCGGTTAACCCGCTACTGGTGTTTGCTCCGGCAATATTTCTTGCTGTTGTCGTGCTTTCCTCGCTCAGAGTTTTGCCAGTATTGGCGCGTCTGGTTTCGAGGGTTTTTGTGAAACGCGGCCCGGTTTGGGCGCACTTACTTTCGGCGTTGTTCGCGAGGATGCCGATCACATATGCCTGGCCGGTTGCGATTCTCGGAATTGCCACTGGAACTGCGATGCTTTCAGCGACAGTCGCTGCGACTTTGCAACAGAGCACGGTAGATCAGTCGGGCTACGAAGTCGGCTCCGACGTTCGGATTACCCCGGTTGATATGAAGAGTGGCCCGCGAACCCAGGTGCTGAACGCAGTCCGTGGCATCGATGGGGTGAGCGGAGTTTCGATTGGCCTGCGTACTACGGGCGATGTTCGTGCGGGTGGGCAGGGCGTTCCATTTGAATTCCTGGCGATTGAGCCTTCAGAGTTCGCTAGGATTGGCGCGTTTCGTTCCGACTATGCACCATTGCCATTGACCACACTCCTGATGGAACTTGAAGAAAACTCGAAACTTTCACCATTAGTAGTTCCCGGTTCAGCGGGGCGGGTTGGCTTTCGAATGCGGTCGAACATAATCGAAAGAAACATTCGCGCCAACATGAGACTGCTCGATTCGAACGGTGTCGCCTTCGCGGTTGATCTGGGCAGGGTGAGTAGTCTCGATTGGCAGGTGCGGATGGGCTGGGTGCCATCGACAGCGGCCAGGCCCATCGAAATTGTCGGCCTGACATTCTTCGAACTGACACCCGACGAGTTGGGGACACCCGTAAGGATCCAGATCGACGACCTTATGTACGAACCTGAAGTGAATGGAGAGGCCGGGCGCACTGTTGTCATATCCCCGATCACTCTGGAAACGTTCGATACCTCTGATGTCTGGCAGGCCCTGGCATCATCGGGTGGAGGTAGCTCTTCGACTGAAGGATTCGAGTACAGGCGAACTGCTGGTTCCGAAAACCCGACCGACCGGGGACTGTTGATCGAACTGGGATCTGGCACTGACCGTGGGGTGCGGGGTGTTGTACGGACGATCTCAGAGACAGTTCCAGCGTTGTTTAGCTCGTCTGCACTCGAATCTAACAACCTTGTCGTTGGCGATGAGACCGTTGTGCATGTATTCGGTAGATCGGTGCCGGTGCGCATTTTTGGAGAAACCGAATATTTCCCGACGTTGGATCCGGATGGCGGTGGCTTTGTCGTGGTGGACATCGTACAACTCTGGAGGCATCTGTCCCTGAGCAGCGCAAATTCGGCGGGTGTTGCTGCTGAGTTATTTGTCGGTCTCGATAATCCAAACGACACGTTAGTTGCCGACCGCATTTCCGCAAGAGTCGGCGGCCTTCACAGCGTTGTTAGCCGATATGAACTGCAAGATTCTTCGGCAGTCACGCCCCTGGCGATTGCGGGCTGGCGCGGCGCGTCAATAATTACTGCCGCACTGGCGATTTTGCTCGCGGTGCTGGGGTTTATGACGTTTGTTCCGAACCGGCCCGCCAGCGATCGTTTCAATCTTGCCGTGCTGAGGGCGCTCGGCGTACGTCGGCGCTGGTTGTTCGCCTTCGGTGCTATCGAACAGTTAGTCATCGTGCTGGTCGGGGTGGTGGCAGGTATCGGCGTGGGCCTGGTAATGGCTCGGCTGTCAGTAGATACCGTTTCACAGACCGGCAAGAGTGTGAATTCGCTGCCGCCCATCGTGTTTTCGACAAACTGGGACTATCTGGCCGTACTCGTGACTTTGCTCATGACGGTCGGAGTCGTGGTTATGGTTGTCGACGCGATCTCGGTGCGCAGAATTAATGTGGCGAGCGGTTTGCGAAGCACTGGTAAGGGTGGCTGATATGAGCCCCTTCGCTTACATAAAATTTGTTGGTCGTAGGGCTGGTTCGCACTGGCTTATGCTGACTGTAGTATCGCTCGGAGTCGTTGCTGCCGTTGTGACAATCGCTGCCAGCGTCATCTACTTCGATTCTCTGGGTGATATCGCCCTGAAGAGGGAGATAGCGCGCGATAGCAGTCCGACGCACGACATCGTTATCACCGGTCGCCAGCCGGATGTTGGTGCTGCCAGCAACCGGCGAATTCTTGCGCTAGTCGAATCGGCAGTGAACGACTTTGCTTCGTCGATAATCACCGGCCTGACACTGAACTACGGTTCACCGACCCTGCTGATCGATAGTGATGACGGGCAAGATAAGTTAGCCGCCACCGACTGGCGGGCAGTGCTAATCAACGCGCCGAAACTGCGAGAGTTCTCGGTTCTTAAGGCCGGAACATGGGCCTCTACGGGTTCTAAAGAAGGTGAACCCGGACAACTTCTCATCGAAGTTGCGGTCGAAGAAATGGCCGCACAGAAGTTCGGCATAACTGTTGGCGATACCGTGGTCGTCAAACCGTTCTGGGATGACATCAACGATTCGATAGCAGTCAAAATTTCGGGCGTGTTCGTCCGTAGCGAAGCCGAATCGCAGTTCTGGGCTGACACCGACAATCAGTTCGGTCTTAATGACCCGGATCTGAACTTCCTGCCGCTTATTCCCGGTCCAGAAGTGTTCGAAGCAGATGTCACGCCGTTTTTCCCCGGGATGGCAGTCCGGTATTTCTGGCGGTTCCACATCGATTCAACGCTTGTAAAGGCATCAGAGACGGATGCACTCCTGCTGGGGTTCGATGATCTGAAAAACCGGCTCCAACCCCAGATCGGAAGTTATTTACAGTCGGCGCCGTTACGGGATGTGCTTGCCCGGAACCAGCAGCAAACTTTCTTCAGCCGACTTCCGATGACAGTGGTGTTTTCGGTGATCGCTGCAGTCGTCCTCTACTTTGTCGCCATGATGTCGATACTAATGGTCGAAGCACAGCGCGACGACATAACAAGACTGCGGACCAGAGCCGCAACAGCAAGGCAGGTTGTCGGTGCGTTCGTTGTCGAGGGCGCTGTGGTTGGCTTGCTGGCAATCGCTATCGCACCCCCTGTAGCAATGCTGCTGGTGAAGTGGATCGGTGTTGTCCCCTGGTTTAGCGGGCTGAACGGCGGCGATTTTCTGCCTGTGTCACTTGGTCAATCGGCATATGTCGTGTCGGCCCTGACCGGGGTCGCCGGTTTTCTTGCGATGGTAATTCCCGCGTCGATAGCCGCGGGCCGCAGCGTGACGAGCAGTGTGCGTGAATCGGCCCGACCAACACCGCAGGGTGCAATGCAAAAGTACTACCTCGATATCGCACTGCTGGGCCTGCTGCTGGCATTCGCATCGCAACTGACCGTCGAAGGGTCGTTCGTCGATGTGCCGGGGGTCGGTGCCGCCCAGATCGACAAAATCAACGTGGCGATGCCCGCGCTGGTGCTGGCGTTTGGCGGGTTCGTTGCGCTCCGTGCGTTCCCGGCACTTGTGGAACTGGTAGCAAGGTTCACTTCGCTGCCCAGAATTTCCGGCCTGGTCTCGCCTGCGATAACGCTGGTTCTATGGCAGATGGCCCGTAACCCGCGGCACTACTCCAGGCTTTCGCTCCTGATGATCCTCACCGCTGGCCTTGGTGTTTTCGCTTCCAGCTTTGCCGGTACGCTCGATGTGAGCGCAGCCGACCGGGCAAGGTACCAGTCGGGTGCCGACATTCGGATCAATGGCATTTCTTACACCAACCGCGTCAGAGCGGGCGAAATGTTCGCGTTGATCGCCAAGACCGAAGGTATCGAATCGGCTTCTCCGGTATTTCGGGCTGTTGGGGTTGACCTTACCGCCGATGCGGGCAGCACCTTTACTTTTCTGGGGGTCGATCCAGGCCCGTTGGGCGGAATTGCCTGGTCAAGAGACGATTTTTCAGCGATTTCGCTGAACGACCAGATGAAGCTGCTCGCCGGATCACAAAACGGAATTCTGATCCCCGCAGAAACCCGCTGGCTAACTCTGAAGATACGTCCGGCGGTTCGGCGCGCCGATTCGCGTATATCCGCGCGGTTCAGCGATTCGACCGGACGGCTTTTCACGCTGAATCTTGGCACTCTGTTGCCACGTCCGGCTGCCGGTAAGCCGTTTAAGTGCGACGTCGCCGAAGTGGGGCAACCGCCCAACTGGTGTACTGTCGCCGGTGCGCTTGATGCGATCGACATGACCGGGATCGTGCCGATTCCGCCGCTCCGATTGGAGTTCATCGGTGTTGGCCTGCCGAACGTTTCGCGCGGTAGGTTCAGCCGCACAAACCTCCCGACGCTCGACCCTGGCTCAATGGAAATCGACGAACTCGCGCTTGTGATGGAAAACGGCGAGACAGTGGTGATAGAGGAGTTCAACGAAGATTCTTCATGGATGACTTTTGAGCCCGGACTCAACCAGTACGGTGCGCGCCTGGAACCACTTTTGCAACTCGACAACGACGGTGCTGGTCTGAACGCGCAGGGCATAGCGGTGCTGACATGGGATGAAGTGGTTATCGGTACGCTGCGCGGTGTGACAGTGGGTTCGATCGACACCCCAATTTCCGTCATTGCCAGCACCGAGTTTATGGTCCGCGGGGGATACGAAACTGGCGAGCGGATTAACGTTGATATTCTCGGGCGGACGATACCGGTGAGGCTGATCGGGACCGCCGATTTCTTCCCGACTCTTGACCCGGAATTTTCTACGTTTCTTGTTGGAGATATTCGTTCGACCTGGCTTGCGCTGAACGCAAACCGGATGAGCATCGCAGAGCAGGCAAACGAGATATGGATCGAAACCGGTTCGGTTGCTCCGACCGATGTCGTTACCGGACTAAGGAAAATCAGAAGTGCCCAGCTTTCGGTTGTGGCACAAGACCAACTGTTGCTCGATGCCGCTGTCGACCCGTTGATATCGGCGGGTTGGCGAGCTCTTCTGGCAATCGCTTTCGCAACCGTACTTACGGCCAGCGCTGTTGGGTTTCTGGTTTATTCACAGGTCACGTTTGCCTCGCGCATGACGGAGTATGCCGTGGTTCGGACTTTAGGGTTGACAACTCGCCAAGTACTTGGGCTGGTGGCTCTTGAGCTAACCATGGTGCTGGTGCCAGCAGTGGTCATCGGCGCAGTTCTTGGCATGCGGATGGGGGCGACGATAATTCCATTTCTTGTGACATCGGGTGAAGGCGTGCGTGTTGTTCCCCCGGTGGTGCTTGATGTCGAATGGCAGACGATTGGTTTACTGGTTGTGGTTACTGGCGCTATCTTTTTTGCTATTTCGATCGGACTGATCTCGTCTGTTCGAAAAATTTCCCCGCCCAGCGTGATGCGCATGGGACAGAATTAGGTATTCTGGCGGACACCTGGCTGGCGTACGGCCACACGAAATTTCTAAACAGGTCTAAATTCATCTCCGTGGAAGCATTAATCAGCGCTGAAAACCTGACGAAGCATTACCGTGACGTTGTCGCACTAGATAACGTTTCTTTCGTTATTTCCGACGGGATCACCGGAATTCTCGGCGAGAACGGTGCCGGTAAAAGTACCGCGATTAAGATATTTCTCGGCCTGCTTAAACCCACTTCGGGCCGGGCGGCCATTCTGGGTCAGGACGCATCTGAGAATGTAGCTGTCCGCTCGAGGCTCGGATACATGCCGGAACACGACTGCCTGCCGAGCAACGTAACCGCTGCAGAATTTCTCACCCACATGGCCGAAGTCAGCGGCATCCCGCCCACACACGCACGTTCGCGTGCAGCCGATATGCTGCGGCATGCGGGTTTGTTTGAAGAGCGCTACCGGGCCATAGGCGGCTATTCGACCGGTATGAAGCAGCGGGTGAAGCTTGCTCAGGCGCTGGTCCATGACCCGGCAATTGTGCTTCTTGACGAACCGACTGCGGGACTGGATCCTGCCGGGCGCGAAGAGATGCTCGAACTGGTTCGAAAGACGCATCGGGAATTTGGTATCAGCATCCTCTTTTCGTCTCACCTGATGGCCGATGTCGAACGAACTTGCGATCGGATCATTGTTTTGCAGGGTGGCCGGTTGGTGCAGTCGGGGGAAGTGCGGAGCTTTACGGAAGAGACCGAAACGGTATTTATCGAGGTCGATACCAATCGCAAACAGTTCATTGCCGCCCTTGAAAAACGTGGTGTGGTGGTGACCATAGACGCCGCCGCCGCCGGTGCCGGTGCCGGTGCCGGTGCAATAACTGATGTCGGCGGCCTGTATGTGGAAGGTTCCGACGAAACTGTGTACGACCATGTGAGAGATTCGCTGGTCGAGACCGGAACGCCCCTGCGCCGAATGGGACCACGAAGACGGGCGCTTGCCGAACTTTTCCAACATGAAGGTGATGATTTTCGTGAAGGGTCGGCTTCATGACGACTCCCGAGAGCGTCTCAGACACGTTGTCAGAAACTGAAAATATCATCGCCAGTTCTCCGGAAGGAACTGTCTTTGATATCGGTTATCAGCACTATGACGGCCCCCGGGAAGGCCGGAGCCGCGCACGGCTATCGGTTTACAAAGATGGTCTGAAGAACTCGCTGGGCCTGGGGCGGGGTGTACGCGCAAAATTACTGCCGTGGCTGTTCATAAGCTTGCTGGTGCTGATCGCAATGGGGTTCGCGCTAGCAGCGATACTTGTCGATCGGATAGCAGGGGCTGGCACGGCCGAAAGTGTTGGTTTACCTTCGCATTCCGACTACTACAGCTGGGCCTCGGTCATCATGTTCATCTTCGCGGCCATCAGCGCACCGGAATTGCTGTGCCCCGACCGCCGTGACGGTGTAATCAACCTTTATCTTGTGCGTCCGTTAACCGGTTCCGATTACATCATCGCCCGGTGGGGAGCGTTTTTCACGGTGATGCTGATCGTCGCCTGGCTGCCCCAATTGATTTTGCTGATCGGGTTGACGATGGGAGCCACGGAACCGGGCGAATACCTGCTCGACAACTGGCTCGACATCCCGAAATTTCTGGCTGCGGGGGCCGCGATAGCTGCATACACCACTACTCTCGCCCTGCTTGTTGCCGGGTTCACGACACGGCGCGCATACGCCTCGGCGTTCCTCGTCGGACTGTTTCTAATTTCGACCCCTTTCACGATAGGTCTTGCAGCAGAAATTGGCGGTACGCTGGGCCAGTGGATATCAATGTTCAGCCTGAGCAACATACCCATGCACGTGAACGACGTGATCTTTGGTGAGGCAAGCAATGTGACGCGTGACGCGCCCGCCGGTGAACTTCCGTCGTGGGTACTGGTTGCCTGGTTCATTCTGTGGACAGCCGGTCCCGCTAGCATCCTG
>CAYLWG010000043.1:0-17036 GCA_964387235.1 uncultured Dehalococcoidales bacterium | reverse complement strand
CCGGGACTTTTTATTGTGTTCATGTAAAGATAATACGTCCGCTTTCCTTGCTCGGTTCACCCGGTAGTTCAATCCTAAAACGCTGATGCTTTTAGAAAGAACAATGTTTGGGCCAGTGCGATCCGAAGTCATTCTTCGTCATTACGCCATCGGTCGGATTCAACGGTAAACACCTCTTCAGGTGCCGATTCGAACGATCTCAGTCTTCCTGCATCCCCAGAAAATATGCACCTATATCGGGGTCATCAAGAATCTCGCTGGCCTTACCGGTATGAACTATTTTGCCGCCTGAAAATATATATCCGCGATCTGACCTGGCAAGCGACAACCTGGCGTTCTGTTCGACAAGTAGCACCGTCATCCCATCGTTTCGGAGTGCGTCAATGCTGGCAATAATCTGCTGCTGATACAACGGCGATAACGCAGCCGTCGGTTCATCGAGCAACAGAAATGTTGGATCTGAGATAAGAGCGCGGGATATAGCCAGCATCTGCCTCTCTCCGCCAGAGAGAGTAGCTGCCAGATCGTGCATTCGTAGCTCAAGGTCGGGGAACATTCCGCAGGCTCGTTCGATATGCCCTGCAAGTTGCCTCGACCGCAACCGAATACCGCCCATCTGTAGATTCTCGCGAACCGTGAGTGAAGGAAAAACATTATCGACCTGCGGCACGTACGCAATCCCCCGCCCTACCAGCCTGTCGGTACGCCATCCCGATACGTCGATACCGTCATGTAAGACCCTGCCCCTGTAGTGTGTTGCGAGACCAAACAGCACTTTCAGGAAAGTCGACTTGCCGCACCCGTTAGGTCCGATGATGGTGACGAATTCACCTTCGTAGACTCGCAGATTAATGTCGTTGAGTATCTGAACTGAACCGTATCCTCCTTCGAGGCCGGTCACTTCAAGAACAGTGTTCACGCTTGATTCAGTCATGATCCGCCCAGATAGGCCTCGATAACATTTCGGTTCTTTTTTACTTCGTCGGGCGTGCCTTCCATCAGAATTTCCCCTGCCTCTATGACAATAATTCTGTCGACGTCACGCCGGAGAATGAAATCCATGTTGTGCTCAATAACCAGTATTCCGATGCCGTTTTTCGATGTGAGGTCACGCAGGTTCCTGAATATACGTTCTGCGAGTGGCCCGGCAACACCAGCTACTGGCTCGTCGAGCAAAAGGAACCGCGGAGAACTCATCAGTGCACGCCCGATATCGACGAGCTTGCTTTGACCCCCGGATAGTTCACTTGTCAGATTGTGTGCCATGTGTGAAATCTCAAGTAAATCCAGCACAGCGTAAGCATCCGCTACGCGTTTTTTCTCGGCACGTCTAGAACCCGGGCGCAGCAACGCAAGTAAAGAATTGGGAGCAAACTGCTGGCGTGGCGGCACAAGGAGGTTCTCGACTACGGTCATCTCGCGCCACAGTCTTGTGTGCTGAAATGTCCTGGTAAGGCCTAATTTTTGTATCTGATCGGGCCTCATGCCCGAGGCATCTTCGCCAAGCACCTCGACACGGCCCGAGGTCATATCTAACAGACCGGATATGCAGTTGAAAGTAGTGGTTTTCCCGCACCCGTTCGGGCCAATAAACCCGACGAATTCACCCTCTTCGACCTGGAACGAAATGCTGTCGACTGCCCTGAGGCCGCCAAAATCCTTTGTTAACTCCGACACTCGGAGCGCAGGTGTGGTCATGGCTACTCGGCCTTCTCTTCTTGGGGCAAACCATTGGGGGCCAAACCATTGGGGGCCAAACCATTGGGGGGCAAATCATCAGGCACGATTCCAGATGGTCGCTTTGGTCTACCCGGTATCTCAGGAATAAGGCCCTTTGACGACAGAAGCAGGGCAACTACGATCACCAGGCCAATTAATGCAAGTTTCAGGTGACTCAACTCAATGAGTACATCGTCTTTGGGGAACGATTTAGAGATCGAAAGGGCCGACCATACAAGACCTCCTACATCGACAATCAACCACGAAAATGCAGTATCCAGATAGCCGATCACACTATTCAAAGCCAGGTCTGTATTGCCCCTTGCAACGACCATCACGTTGAAAAGAAACTCAACGAGAACTATGAGAAAAGCACCGATTATCATTCCACGGTTGTTGCCTCTACCTCCAACAATGAAGGCGGCCCAGACAAGGAATGTGGAGCGAACCGGGTTCATGAAATCTGGAAAAATACTGGTGTTCAGCCAGGCCCAGAGAGCGCCGGCAAGTGCGGCCACAGCTGCGCCCAGTGCCAGACTCAAAGCTTTGTGAGTCAGGATATTGTGGCCGTGATGCTGACTGATCTGCTCGTCTTCCCTGATCGACCGCAGAATTCGCCCCCATGGAGACGATAGGACGGTATCGAGAAGAAACCAGACAGTAATAACCGACAGGATGCTTAAACCGGCCAAAAATACGATGTAAGGGGCCGGACCACCGAGCCCCAGCAAAGTACCCACACCGATCGAAGGCCCGGCTTCCCACCATTCTTCAAGCGGTCGAGCGTACTGAGAGATACCTATTGCTGAAGTGACTGTACCGGCGCGTAGCAACGGCTCGGCCTGAAGAGAAATCCGGAGTATTTCACCCAGCGATATCGTGACGATGGCGAAGTAGTCCATACGCAGTCTGGCCGTTGGGTACACAAGCAACCAACCCGCCACTGCGGACACCAGCACAGCAAGGATCGTCGCCTGCCACGGTGCCCAACCGTACCCATTTGTATCGACCGGAGCAGATAACAGACCAACGGTGACTGCGCCAAGGCCTACGAAGAAAATTACGCCGAAATTCGTCATGCCGGTCAGGCCCGTGTGCAGGTTGAGTGAGAACGCCATCAGGCCGAAAATACTCACCAGGGTGATGATGCGCGCCACCTGTAATGTCTTTGTCAGGTTGGTAACACTTGGGAGCAACCACACGATTCCGATCAACAGCGCGAAAAAAATTGCGAATGCTATCCACGAACCACGCTCAGTTTCACGGTTGATCGGTATTAATTTTCGCGGCCTGATATGCACACCGGGAATAAAACCTGAACCCACAGTGCTGATAGATTTTGTAACTACAAACAGGCGGTTCAGGTAACTGCCCGGTACCGCAAGGGTGATCGCAACAGCTTTTCCCGCCGATTCAAACACCAGATCTTTCCGGTCATTGATCCGCTCCAAATAACTGTTACCGGCACTCATAACGGCCGATACACGCCTGAGTGGTTCGAAAGAGTCTCGTAGCGAAGAGTGACCGTTTTTCAGGTCTTCCACCCGTCTCTTTCTGATCCGCTCGATATTCCACTGGTGAATTGCATGACCAATGCCCCGCGGCGCGAGCAATAGCACTCCAACAAGGAAGATGAAGGGCATAACTTCCGCAAAACCGCTGGCAGTGGGGCGGTTCAATGCACTGCCAGCACCTATCAACACAGGATCCGAGATTGCCCGCACCATGCCTACGACGAACGCACCGATAATCACTCCGGGAATCGAACCGATCGTGCCCAGTACGATGACTGCGAACGCGGGCAGTAATAACGACAACCCCAGTTCGGGATTGATTGGCAAAACGGTTGCTAACAGTGCGCCTCCTAGCCCTGCGAGTCCGGCCGATAGAAAAGCGCTGGTGCCGTGGATCCGTTCAACATGAATCCCGCTCGATGCCGCAAGGTCGGGATTGTCCGCGACCGCCCGCATTTGCCTGCCAAGCCGGGTGCGGTGCATTAGGATCAGTAGCAGCAGAACCGAGCCGAATACCCCTACGATCAGGGCGACCCTGGTAAAAGCGAAACCGTAAGGGAGGACGTTTTCGGCAAACTCCATGACCGGCATACCGACCCGGTCGCCAAGATGAAGTTGCAGCCGCTCAGTTTCAACCTCAAACCTTGATGTTGCGAGCCGCCAATCACGATCTGGAACGAACCGGAATGTGCGCGGGGTGAACCGCATGAACAGCAACGCCCGGATCACCATGGCGACACCGAGCGAGGCAATCATCATCACCTGTGGCGTCGCAAGTCTGTTGCGGAGCCGCCGGTAAACCAGCCTGTCGGTTAATAGACCCACGAGTCCGGTCAGGACAAAGGCCGAGATCGCCGCCCATATCATCAATTCCCAGTTGAGAATTCCGTCTTTTGGCGCATCCGAAATCGGGAAGAAGCGTTCAGACCACATCAACGTAAGTGCAACGTAGCCACCGAACAGCATCATTTCGGCCTGGGCAAAGTTGGCAAAACGCTGCACTTTGTATGTGAGTGTCAGCCCAATGGCTATGCTGAGGTAAGCGGCAGCCCAGTAGAGACCACTCGTTCCGATCGAGGCTATGTTGAAATTCATCGTGGCTGACCGACCCAGCCCCGACAGCACCAGATCAAGCACACCGAACGCGAGTATGGCTAACAGAATCGGCGTGGAGACGATGGAAAGCATTTTCCATCGCTGGTTTTGGACCTGACCAACCCGGTTTAGAAACACGCGGATCAGGATCAGTCCACCGGCCATCATCTCGACGACTAGCGCCAGCCACTTCAGCTCACCAGTAAATAAACCCGACCATCCGATAATTCCTGCACTGTGGATCATCCCCAGGTACGCGTCGAACAGCAGGAATACACCGAGTACCAGTTGCCGCTGCCATGATTGGGTCTGTACCCAGCGTTGCCGCAGTTCGTTCACGGGCATTATCGTCCAGATAACCCCGGGTATTCGCCGGGGGAGTTACTTACTTGCATTATCGGCCACGTTAGTTGGCCTGCAGCGGGCTGAATGCCCACCGCAGGCCAACTTTACAATCGTGCTACTCAGTTCGTAACCGTTAGTTGTCGGTCACTCCGGCGTCAGCCGTCCAGATCTGAGGACAGTCGAAACCAACGATCGAGCCTGACACTTCAAACCGGCAGACCGCGTATCCGGTACCCAGAACGTCACCAGTTGAGTCGAATGTGTGGACTCCGCTGGCACCTTCATAGCTCTGGCCTACTTTGTTCAGCGCAGCTACAAGATCGCCACCAGGGTCCGAAACGATTGCAGCAACGACGAGCTTGATCGCATCGTATGTCTCGTTGGTGTAAATCGCTCCATCGGCTCCACCGGCAGCAGCGTAAGCACGCTCGAACTCGGCCTTCGCACTCGAATCTGCACCGGGCCGGGGCTTGGTCGTTATCAACCGATCAAGCGCTGCTACATCGGTGAACGACTCCTGGAATGTCAAGTCGGCAACACCGTCAGCACCAAATAAGCCGCCGGTAAAGCCCTGACCCAGCAGAGCCTCCAGAATCGCAGCACCATCAGTCGCGTACGACATCAGCACTACTGAGTCACAACCACCATCAATAACAGCCTGGGCAAGACTCGAGGCATCGTAGGAACCTTCACTCGGGTCGTAACCTACCTGCGTACACAGGCTCGCCGACCAGCTAAGTGCAAAGTTGTCACCAAGTCCCGCACCGTAGTCATTGGTCATGTACAGGACCGCTGGCTTACTGACTCCAGCATCAGATACCACCTGAGAGAGCGCTACTGCCTGCTGTGCATCGCTTGGAACAACACGGAACAGACGGCCGTCGTCATCGGCGTTAGTGATTGCAGGAGATGTGCTGGCGTACGAAACCATTGGAATTCCTGCCGGGGCAGCTACGGCTATGGCTCCGAGCGTTGCACCGGAACAGGCGGCTCCGATTATCACAGACACTCCAGCATCGATCAGCGACTGGGCAGCAGTAGCGGCCTGTGTGCCGTCACACCCTGAGTCTGCAACTATCAACTCAAACTTGAATCCGGGGTGACTGGCTGCAATCTCGGCCATCGCCACTTTCGCAGCGTCCTCGAATCCGGGGGCGTACTGGGCGATAGGACCAGTTTGTGGACTCAGCAGACCTATCTTGAACGATTGGACTGCCTCAACAGGATCTTCCGGCTCCACCACTTTGTCGGCCGTCGGCTCAGCAGCGACTACGACAGATGTGGCCGCAGCAACTGCGGATGTGGTGGGAGATTCTTTTTCTTCGTCTCCACCCCCACAAGCGATCGTCAGCGATAGTGTCGCCACGATCATCATTAGCAGAATGAGTGATTTGGTTGGTTTCATAATTAAGTCGATCCTTCACCAAACGTCTATTACAAACACCAGGTGAGTGATATCGACCGGGACTGACCAGGCAAATAACGCTCATTCTGGCGACTGTGACGTAGAGGGTTTTCGATTTGCGTCGCAAATTCTTTCACGAAAAGGAGAGAAACTAGCATTCATCCATGAGGAATCTATGACTAAGCTGCCCGGCCTCAGTAAAACGGGTTCAGGGTATCCTATGCGCCGACCCATGTGAACCGTTCTGACTTCTTCCGGTATCTGATCGCTCGATAAAACGTTAACCGTTAAGTATGAAGGAGCTAATGAATTCAATACGTAATGGCATTAGACACGTGGCGGTTTGACAGAAAGTACATTCTTGCAACGGTGTAGATGGTGAATTAGTTCTGGTGCCGTCTACGAGCCTATATCCCGGCATGGTCGGAAAATCCGTGGAGCGGACAGGCACTGTCTTGCTTAAAATTCACAGATGAATTTTAAAAGCCATCGACCAGCGGTGTGGGCAAGCGATTCTGCCGGTGATTTTTTGCCTTACCCAGCCATCTGAGCGGCAAAAATCTAGGACGCACCAAAAACCGGGGTTCGTAATTACTTCCTCAGGCCATCGCTGCGATTTCGTGGATCGCACTCGTTAGCGGGTGTAATCAACGAACTTCATTAATCAGAGCCTTTCTCCATCGAGCAGCAACGCTGCGCGTGAGGCTTGACTGCGGTTTCTTACACCGAGTTTCTTGTAAATCGATACGAGCTTATTCTTCACCGTCCCTGATGCCAGGTCACAGTAGGTGGCAATTTCATCGTTTGTCGCACCATGCGAAAGGAGTTTTAATATCTGTACTTCGCGATCAGAAAGTCCACCGGGTATGGTACCAATCTTCGCGCAAGCGGCGAGAGCGGTGTCACTGGCGAATTTGGGAGCCGTGATGGATCCAGGATCAGCAAGAATCTCAGTACCCAGAATCGACGCACAAACCCGGATAACAGCTCGGAGTTCATGATGAGGGGAAAGCCCGCTGGTATCCGGGTCAAAAACAGCTGTGACTTCGATGTTGTGCGTGTCACCCAACTGTGTGGTGACACGTAAAATCTCAGCACCGGGTGGCGATACTCGCTCACTCGCGGGAAATATCGGATATTCACGTCGGAATAAGGTTATGCCAGTTATCCGGTGGTTGATTTCGACTGCGTATTCGCTGGCACCTAGTGATCGAACCAGAAAATCGTCGAAGACTTCGATTTTCTGACGAACGCCGGGCGCTCCACACAGTCCTTCAACCGCATACTGCAACATCGTCGCTATATGCTGCTGGCGGTCTGAAATTCGAGATGTCTGCTGGAGTCGCAAGAATGCACTCGCTATTGGACCGGCAGATTCGATTTCACGAATTCTATCTAACGTGCTGGGGTTGCAATCAGACATTGCAAAGAATATGGCACCCACCCGATCCATATCTGCGTTCAATGGGATCAAACACAGCTCTTTGAAGTCTTCGGACGCACTGACCATTTTCATCAAACCTGTGCCTGCGTCAGACGTGGGTACTGATTTGTGTTCACATGCAACACTCACTGAAAGATCGGTTACACGTTGATCGTTCACCAGTCGGGAAATTTGGTCGAGAACCAAATCATCGTCGCCATGAATTCCATCGACATGGGCTATCGGCACGTATTTTCCCGAATACTGGTCGACCGAAAACATCACTCCGTAAACAAGAGACGCCCTGGCAGCGAACACTGAATAAAACGTTTTGAAAAATGTCTCTGGATTCTGGTTGTCGTTCAGGTGGCGAAGTAAATAATCCAGATTTGAACTGTGCTCAGTGGCACGCAGCACCTCTTTCTGAAGAGTGTGCTGAGCCAAATACGGGGCAAATATACGACTGACCTGTTCGGCCGCCAGAATTTCGTCGTGACCAAAAACGCCCGTCTCATGAGAGAAGAACACTACAGCGCCGATTATCTCTCCACTATTCACGATGCGCATACCCATCGCAGATTCCCAGTAGTCAGTAGGAACGCTATCGGACAAGGAGTCTCCATGCCCCGCGTAGTGGGAAGGGATTCGAGATGACATGACAGGTGTGCTCGACAGAACCGCTTCGCCAATCAGGCTCTGACCCATCGCGTGAATAGGAGTCAAATCCCATACAGGTACAGAAACTCCCGATATATGGAAGGGGGTGAATAGCCCGCGAGACATGTCGACCGATGCGATGACCACGCGATCGCATGACACCATCCGTTCTATCATGCGCCCAGCTTCATCCCATACTTGTGAGCTTGCCGAGCTATCGATCATCAACTGTTTGATCTGGTCGCCGAAGTCAGTAGATGTATTCAATTGAACACTCCGCCCTCATAACTATGAGTATCACCGTTGGCGTCCTCAGAGCGCAGGATACCAGTGGTGAACGCGCCTGCGCATTACATATCACGACTGCGGTCAGCGCACAAGATGCATTTTTCGGTCAGAAACCGGTAGAAATGAGTTTGAATTACACGTTATACATATGCGTATCCAGAAACATAATCGTTTTCTGACAATGTCGGATTCAAGTCATTAAGTGACGAAAGTCACGCCCAATCGTGACTTTCGTTACCTTGTCTCACCATCAGAACAACAGCGAGACTCCAGCGGAATAGCGTTCTGCAGCATGGAATCGACGTGCATCTGTGTCGGTAAAAACCCTATGCAGTTTCGATTTCTTTCAATAGTAAGAACGATAGTCGAGATTTCGCTGTAACGAAATCGACGACGGAGGAATATGAAATGCGATACTTGCACTCATGGTCACGGATAACTCCGCTGCTGCTTGCACTCGCTGCAGTCGCGGTTGTTGCCTGTGGCGGAGGCGATGGTCAAGCGGCAGAGCCGGTGATCATCGAACGGACAGTGATTGTCGAACGAGAGGTCGCCGTCGACCGAACAGTGATCGTCGAAAAAGTGGTCAAGGGTGACGATGTAGTCATCGATCGAACGGTGATCGTGACCGAAAAAGGTGACGATGTAATCATCGACCGAACCGTGATTGTGACTGAGAAGGGCGACACGGTCATCGTAACGGCAACCCCGATACTGCCACCGACCGCTACCCCCGTCCCAGCCGACAAGCCGGCCCCGCCATCTAAGAACCCCTCGGGTCAGTTGGTCTGGGCAACCTCTTCCGGTGGTTCTATCGGAAGTGGATTCAATGCCGGGAACCTTTGCTGCGGTGCAAAGTCGATGAGCGTGGTCGAGACTCTGTTCAAGCCGACCCACCTGGGAGGACCGGCAACGCCGCTCCTGGCCGAGTCGTGGGCGCTTGACACGACTAACTCGCCCCCGAAATATGTCGACGTGACCATAAAATCTGGAATTCAGTTCCAGGGCGGTTTCGGTGAATTGACGGCCGACGATCTCGTCTGGTCGATCAACGACACCAACCCGAACCTTTCGGAAACGCTTGGTACCGGTGAAATTAGTATCACCGACGGTTCAGGAACCTGGGCCGGATTCTTGGGGTCGAACCCGACCGAAAAGACCGGAACCTATTCAGTGCGGATCAACTGGGAAGCATTTGACCCACGTTGGGACACCTGGTTCTTCGGACAGGATGGCCTCGGCGCCGGCATTGTCAGCAAGAATGCCTTCGACACAATGGGGAAAGTCTGGAACCAGGATCACCTGATCGGTACCGGTCCGTTTGAGTTGACCCTGTGGAACAGGGGTGACAGGACCGTCTACACGGCTGTCGCTAATCACTGGCGTAAGACTCCTGAGATTGCGTCAATCACGAGGATTATCGTTCCGGATGAAACCGTCCGGCTGGCGCAGCTTGCAACCGGTGAGGCCGATATCGCCGATATTGGGCTTTCGAACATTGTCGAAGCACAGCGAATTGGTATGAAAGCGGCAGGATCGGGAACTGCTCGAATGGTTTCCATGATGTTCGCCGGAAACCTATGGGAAGAGTTCCACCCAACTACAGGTGACAAGCTGGACATCGTGACCTATACACACGACCTCCAGTGGCTTGGCAACCCGTGGTCGCCGGACGACAGCAATAACCCCGCTGGAATGAATGACATGGAACAGGCCCGTCTTGTTCGCACAGCCCTTTCCATGGCGATTGACCGAGACTTGATAAATGAGGCAGCCCTGAATGGCCTCGGTTGGCCGGTCTACATCCCGTACTTCGACATAAACAACGACAACTGGGATGACAAGTGGAAGGTGCCGTTCGACCCGGCCGGAGCAGAAGCGCTGCTTGACCAGGCAGGGTTCCCGAGGAACTCATCAGGTGTCCGGTTCACAATGCCGATGTTTGCCTGGCCAATCGGTCACTTCTTTGCAGAGATCGGGGATAACGTCTCGATCTTCTGGGAAGATATCGGCGTGAAAACCGACGTGCTCCACTACGAATACGCAGTCTTCCGTCCCACTCTGGTCGGCAGATCTGCAACTCAGGCATGGACCGACACGGGGCCGCTCGAGGCTTTCTCAAGCACTCCATGGGACTGGCCGCGTGGTATCCAAATGAGCGCTCTGGCCCGAGGTGGTAAGAGTCACGGTCTGGAAAATCCACAAGGAACGGCTAACTACCTTGCTGTCTCAGCAGAATCCGACATCAACAAGCGGATAGCTCTGAACAACGAGTTTGCCGACTTCCTAAGGGAATGGGTACCAGGAATGGGTATCGTGGCAGCACCGAGCCTGCTGGCTTACAACCCTGTGACCATTACCGAATGGAAAATGGAACTGGGTCTGCGTCAGACGACCAATACGCCCGAAAACATAAAGGTGAAATAGAAAGATTCCTCCTTGCCAATAAGGTCGGCCCCGCGCATCACCGTGTTCGGGGTCGGCCTTATTGGAGGCATCCTTCTGGGCACTAAATGAGAAAGTTTTTTATTCGGCGCGCTATATTCGCGTTGCTTACGCTATGGGGCATCACGTTCGTCGTGTTCGGCCTGTCGCGTCTCGGTCCAGACCCACTCCTCATATACGTACGGGATGACTCTTACGGGATCAGTGAGGAAACGATCGAAAAATTACGGGCAAAATGGGGATTGGATCGCCCGTTCCATGTCCAATATCTGAAGTGGATGGGTGCTATGTTGCAGGGAGACTTGGGACAGAGCATCGCAGCACAGCGCCCGGTCACAACTATCATCGGGGAGCGATTACCCAATACGCTCCAACTGGCAGGGGTTGCCTGGGTCCTGGCATCTATTCCGGGCGTAGCGCTGGGGGTGTTGTCTGCCGTTAAACGGGCTTCGATTTGGGATTATATGGCCCGGACAATTGCACTTGCCGGACAGGCTACACCTGCGTTCTGGCTGGCCATCTTGATGATTCTATTGTTCGCTGTCCGGTTGGATTGGGTACCGGCTGCTACTAAAGCCCCTTCAACCGAGCCATTTAAGGTTCAATTTTCCCACTTTGTACTTCCCGCGCTTGTCCTTGCATTTGATCCGTGGGCATCTTATTTAAGGTTAACGCGCTCATCGATGCTAGAAGTCCTCGATTCTGAGTTCGTTAAGCTGGCCCGCGCCAAAGGAGCGTCCGCGAGAGTAATTATCTGGAAACATGCGTTCCGTAACGCACTGATTCAACCGCTCACGGTCTCAGCACTGGTACTTGCTTCATTCATTACAGGAAGTGTATTTGTGGAAGCGGTGTTTGCGTGGCCGGGAATTGGACGTCTCGCCGTGCAGGCATCACTTGATAACGATTTTCCCGTACTCGCGGGTGTGGTCCTACTTTTCGGCGTCGCCTACGTGGCGATGAATTTCCTCGCAGATATCGCATATGCACTTGTTGACCCTAGAATCCGATTTGATTGAGCAAACCCAAACCGAACCGTCGCCTGCGGGTCAGGTTCTCAAGACGCCTGCCCGCGTGATCCAGTTCATTAAACGCTGGCCGATCATCCCGGGAGTAATCATGCTGGTGATCGTGGTCGGTGCGGTGTTCGCTCCTGTCATCGCACCGTACGAACCTCGGGACGGCGACCTGCGTGCGCGACACATCCCGCCTGTATGGCTGGAAGGCGGCAGCACGGCACACCTGCTTGGCACCGATAATCTTGGCCGGGATATGTTCAGCCGCCTGCTATTCGGCGCACGGATTTCACTGTTCGTCGCGGGCGTCGCGGTATTATTTGGCCTAGTCGCTGGGACGCTCACGGGCGTCGTCGCCGGTTATTTCGGCGGAATGGTCGATGAAGTTCTGATGCGTCTTGTCGATCTCTGGGCTTCCTTGCCGTTCTTGTTAATCGCGCTAATTGTCGCGATTAGTGTGGGACCAAGTCTGTGGATGGTTATGGCCCTGCTAGCTGTAAGTTCGTGGTCATCAGGATCCAGGAATATCCGCGGCGAGGTTCTTTCACTCCGGACCAGAGAATATGTCGAAATGGCCCGGGTGATGAACGCATCGAATTACCGAATTATCTGGCGCCACCTTTTGCCAAACGTCATGCACGTAGTGATCGTTATAACGACACTACGCACAGGCTCCCTGATAATCGCCGAAGCAGGCTTGAGTTTTCTGGGTGTCGGGGTCCCGGCTTCAATTCCGACATGGGGTCTCATGATCGCCCAGGGCCAGCAGTTCCTTACTACATCCTGGTGGATGTCGATTACGCCCGGCGTTGCCATCCTCCTCACAGTAATGTCCTTCAACTTTCTGGGCGATTGGCTCCGCGACCGTTTCGATCCCCGTCTTAACCAGTTGGACTAGAGACTTACCCGCAGCGTGATGAGAAATCCGGCGAATGAGGTGATCGATAATGGCCTTTGATCTGATAATCGAAAACGGAAGCGTCGTTGATGGAACGGGTGTACCCGCTCGACCCGCCGACGTGGGCATTATCGGAAGCGAAATCTCGGAGATTGGAGACCTTTCGAACGCCGACGCGTCAAGAAGAATCGATGCGAGTGGTCACGTAGTATCTCCGGGGTTCATCGATGTCCACTGTCACTCCGATGGTGCGCTCCTGACGGACGGCCAGCATGCAAGCGGAGTGCGACAGGGAATAACCACTGAGATTATCGGTCCGGACGGTCTGACTTACGCACCACTACCGCCCGACAAATACACGATGTACCGGCGGTACCTGTCGGGTCTGCTGGGCCTGCCTCCCGAAGATCTGGATATGTCGTCCGTAAGCTCCGCCCTCGGAAACTATCACCATAAAACCGCATGCAATGTGGCAATGTTTCTCGGGCATGGGCCAGTCAGGCTCAGCGCAGTTGGGATGCAAGATGTCCCCCTTCGCAACGACGCCCTGAAACAGGCAGTTCGCATAATGGAAGAGGCGTTCGAGCAGGGTGCCTGCGGCTTCGCCACCGGTCTCTCCTACTATCCGAACTCGTTCTCCGATTCCGATGAACTGGTTGAATTGTGTAAAGTCGCCGCCCGGTACGACAAAACGTTTTCAGTCCATACACGGAACCACAACACCGACCGCGCGTTTTTCGGTGGTGGCGTGGAGGAAGCATTGGAAATCGGTCGACGTTCCGGAGTCAAGGTGCATATCGAGCACTACAGAACTGGACCAGGCAACGTCGGTCGGGTCGATGAGCTGCTTGAACCGATAGAGAAAGCCAAATCCGATGGGGTCGACGTAACCCTGGAAACTTATCCGTACCCGGTCGGTTCTGGATACCCGCTGGCCCACTTTCCCAGCTGGTTCCACGAAGGGGGAACCGACGCAATGTTGCGCAGGTTGGCTGATGAAGAGACCCGAGCGATGTTGATTCGCGAGTTGGAATCGCGGGACTCATCAATTTTGTACAACTATACCTGGACCTGGATTTCCTCCGATGCCAACCGTGATCTCGAAGGGATGAGCTTCCGGGATGTTGCATCAGATCGCGGAGTATCGATCGAAGAAATGATCTGTGATGTGCTGCTTGAAGAGAGATTATCGTGCGGTCTGCGAGGAGTTCCGCCCGAGAGTCCGCGCATCTGGCGGGCGGTTGAGGAGGACGTTATGACGCTTCTGGACAGGCCCGATTACATGGTCGGTTCAGACGCCATTCCCGTCGGCGGACTGGTGCACCCGCGTGCCTGGGGCACCTTCCCACGAATCGTCGGAAGGCTGCGCCGCAGGTACGGCTACCCCGTGGAGCAGATCGTGCAGAGGGTGACTCAGAACCCAGCCAGAAGATTTGGGTTAGCCAGGCGTGGAGAAATAAAAAAAGGCTACAAAGCCGATATTTGTGTGTTCGATCCCGATCTGATCATCGATCTTTCTTCCTTTGAGGATCCGATGCTCCATCCTGTTGGCATTCCGTATGTGTTCGTAAATGGAGAACTGGTAGTAGATAAATCCGAATGCACCGGAGTTTTGTCCGGAGATGCCATACAGGCCGTCTGAACCATCTGAAAGAACAGCAAATTGACCATCACCAATCGTGTTTACAACGAACTCGGTATCAAACCTGTAATTCACGCCGCCGGAAGCATCACCTCCTTTGGCGGGTCAATGATGCGACCCGAAGTTGTCGAAGCCATGTCGGTCGCATCCACGTCATTCGTCAGTCTGGAAGAGCTTAACCTGAAGGTAGGCGAATACATCGCCCAAGTGACGGGTTCAGAGGCTGGCATGGTGGTCAGCGGCGCCGCGGGTGGTGTTGTGTTGTCGATCGCCGCGTGTATGACCGGCACAAATGTTGGTTTCGTCCGTCGTCTGCCAGATACAACCGGAATGAAAAACGAACTCGCCATCCAGAAAATTCATCGTGGCGGGTATTCCGACATGTACACGTTTGCAGGAGCAAAGTTTGTCGAAGCAGGGTCGGTGAACGGTTGCCTGCCTGAAGAGCTCGAACTGGCGATTAATGAAAATACTGCTGCTGTCGCATTCTTGTTCGGTCCGGGGGTGCTGAGGAACGGCCTTTCACTCCGCGAGGTAGCCGATATTGCACATGCACGCGGGGTGCCTGTCATCGTCGATGCAGCCGCTATGTTGCCGCCCAAATCGAACCTGCAACGATACATATTGGATGGTGCCGATCTGGTGACGATGAGTGGCGGTAAGTACATTCGCGGCCCGCAGGGCACAGGTCTGCTTTTCGGAAGGCAGGACCTCATAGACGCAGCAATTCTGAACACTGCCCCAAACCATTCGATCGGCAGGCCCCAGAAGGTCACCAAAGACGAAATGGTCGGGCTTCATACCGCTATGAAGTTGTTCATGGAATCGGACGACGAGGCCCTGTTCAAAACATACCGAGCATTGCTTACCCCGATTCGTGAAAAGCTGGACGAAATCCCAACGCTGGATTTGTCTATCAGGCTGAACGAAGCGAAATATCACGTGCCGACTCTGGTGATCGGCCTGCGATCGAGCGAAAGTGGTCGCGACCCACAAGCCCTGCTGAAGCAGCTGCTTGATGGCGATCCGCGTGTGTTCATGACCTACGACGCAAACGAAGACTCAATGTCAGTGAATCCGATTAACGTCCAAGAGGGTGAAGGCCCTGCCCTGACCGCCAGGTTGATCGAAGTACTTAGCTAGAATTGCGTCCCTTGTTATCTGAACCACTGAGACTCCTGTATCGTGGGCCCAGTTGCAGCCTAGTTGCAGCATTGTTGCCAGCGATATCTCGACTATGGGATTCGCAAAACTACATTCGTCGTGGACGTCCCGTCTGAGTCGGAATTAATTCGAAAGAAATGCGTCGACGCTGCTCCTAATTCACCCGTGCCCACAGGTGCCAAATGAATCGTCTTGATCGTTCCACATTATTCCGAGGTCAGGACTTTTTTCATTACCAATTCTTTGTGTCCATGGATAGTGTTGCAAATAAGGCTTATGACGAACGAGCCGACATGCCTTAGCCCCTGATCTTCTGACAGCTTCAACTATGAAGTGAATCTGAATGCCCCTAAAGTAAATAGGCCACAGTCAGAAGATAGGCTTGGAAGCGAAAAGAGAACACCTGGTCAGGCGCTTTGGATTACCCTCGTCTGCATCTATTTTTATGGATGAAGGTATTTCCATGTACTGAGATTATGATGAAACAAAATCCTGAGAGCGTGACAGCGATAAATCAAATGCAAGCCCGCGTGGAATTTACAGAGGCCGATACCAGGGGCATCTACAAGACCATTTTCAATCGCCGCGACGTGCGCGGTCAGTTCAGACCGGATCCCATTCCCGTTGACGTGTTACGGTATGCAGCGCATCACGCGCCATCGGTGGGCTATATGCAGCCGTGGAATTTCCTTGTGGTGAAGTCCGATCAGGTGAAACGTCGGGTACACGCCGCTTTTGTGGAGGCAAATGAAGAAGCCACAACGATGTTTGCGGATGACAAGCGTGAGCTTTATTCGTCGTTGAAGCTGGAAGGGATTCTCGAATCACCGATCAATATTTGCATTACCTGTGATCGCAAGCGCACCGGGACACCGGTTATTGGTCGCACCCATGATAAAGCCATGGATTTGTATAGCAGTGTGTGTGCCGTACAGAATTTATGGCTGGCCGCGCGGGCCGAAGGGGTGGGCGTTGGTTGGGTCAGCATCCTGAAGCAAGAAGAATTACGAGAAGCGTTAGGTATTCCCGAAGATATTGTGCCCATTGCCTACTTGTGCGTTGGTTACGTAAGCCATTTTTATAAGAAACCTGAGTTGGAAACTGCCAACTGGTTGTCCAGAATGCCTTTGGAAGAATTGGTGTATTTTGACCGGTGGGGCCAGAGGGGCAGTGAAAAAGAAGGTTTGATAAATCAGATTATTCTGGACAAAAATTTCCCCGGTTCGCAGATTTAGTTTTGGGGCTGTGACCCGCCAAAAATACTCTACGCTCGTTACCTCGGTTCTATCACCTGTGGAGCCCTGGCATAGACAACCCGGGCACCGGCGATTGATACCCAACCCACATCACTAACGATGCAAGTGAATATCAGACCCTGCGTCATCGTCGGGATCTTCGTTAGAAGTGTGGGCGTGTGATTCGTGG
>CAYLWG010000042.1:0-17101 GCA_964387235.1 uncultured Dehalococcoidales bacterium | reverse complement strand
GCACGCGATGTAGGGGTTGGAACGGTTCACACGGCGAAGAACTGGGAGGTTGTATCGGCCCATGCTGAACATGTTCAGCCGTATCTCGATTCGCTTGCTTACAGAATCGAGACGAGATCAGGCAAATCAGTGGTGTTCACTGGCGATACGCAGCCGTGCCAGTCAATTATCGATCTTGCGAAAGATGCCGATGTGATGGTGTGCATGTGCTGGGATGACCAGGAACTGATGGATGCCGATGGCGAGGCGCCGGGACAGTGCGGTACTACCGGGGCGGCGCGCATGGCGGACGAGGCGGGGGTGAAGAAGCTGATCCTCGTTCACATGGGAGCGAACATCTCGCAGCACGGTCCGCTGGAAAAGGGAATCGGCGATATACGCGAAATCTATAGCGGCCAGGTCATCTACGCAGAAGAGCTAATGGCGATAGATATTTAGGACTGGTCGCCAGTTGTAGTTCCCAAAGAGGTTGTTAGCAGGTGGACGAGAATACTTGGATAATTCCATCTCACCGGGGAGAACGCCAGGTTGAGGGGAAAGTGTCCTATGGTGGTGTAGAGACCTTCGAATGGCTGCTGTCTACCCGGTGATTCCCCCTAACTCCGACGTTCTTTATGGCTCCCAGAGGAGAGAGGATTTCGGGGCAAACTCCCAGGACCAACCGCTACCGTCACTCGCTATTCACGCCATCCGGCGGACAATCGATTTCGTTAGATTCCATATACGCGCTCAGGTTTGGTGGCCTGTAGTCGTTTTCCGGAACGCAAAACCGGTTGATGGCACTGGCATGAACACTTTCGGTTTCGGTACCGCTGGCACCGAGCGTACGCCAAAGGCTTCCCGCGATGCGCCACAGGCCCGGTGGCGACCCGCTAACGGGCTGCTTATACGCGGCAATCAGCCCGGCCAGCTCATCATCGAACTTTTTCGTAAAGACCAGCCCGTGACCCCTCGCGCTGGCCGACATCCATTCGAGAGCTATCGCCCCATTCTGTTCGCTGGAGCTTCCGCCACCAACCTCCGTGTGGACTCCTGAAAACCAGACCTGCTCAATATGCTGATCGACGTTCGGTTCTCTGTTCCACAGCACCACATCGAATATCGGACGACGCTCGTCTATCGCCACAGCGTGATAACCATTTTCCACCTGCGTCGACAGAGTCGCGTCCAGAAACGCATATTTCCCCCGTGGAAGCTCAAACCTCTTGCTAATCAACCTGCCTGCGCGGGCAAATTTCTTGCGTAAATAATCGGATGTCCACCGCCCTGGAATCCAGCGAAAGGCGAGCCTGAAACGGCCCAGAGCAACACCAGCCCACCAGCCCAGTGCGCCGACCATACGATTTGTCGGCACGCCCATAGCCCCGACCGTTTCCCATACCCCGAGAAACTTGATTCTCACCTCATGTGTCAACGCGCCAGAACGCTGCTTGCCATCACGGTAACGGTCCATCGTCGGGCGTATCTGCTGGATTTCGGTCGCATCCAGAACACCAAACCTGGTTATAAGCCCGGACAGGCTCCTGACTGTGAATGCGCCCCGGCTGAACCCGAACAGGAACAGTTCGTCGCCGGGTGAATAGTTGAGGACGATGAACCTGTACGCCTCATGAATGTTCTTTACCAGGCCGTGCCCGAACGCCCCACCGGTGATCGTGTCCAGACGGCCGTGTGAACCGACTCCCTGATCGTAGAAAACGACCTGCTCTAGCGGGCTGCTGGCGGGCGAGGCAGCGGATGACGCCCCGGCAATTCCGCGGGCGATCTTGACGACGTTCGTAACGTATCTGGAATCAGGCTTGTTCGATGTGCTGTCACAGCAGATGATGATTCGTTTAATTTTTCGCTCCGCATCAAAATCATCGAGACGACGATCACATCCTCCTTAAGCTGGTGTTCGCCCCAGTGGAAGCCTATATCAGGTGCGCTGATGTAGCCTTGTGGGTGTCAGTTTTCGTTTCGCCAACCGGTTTTCTGATTGCCACACGTAACGACCGATAATGACAGATATCCTGCCTGGTTTTCTACCTGAATTCATAACCACTGCCCTGCTGGTCATCGCTTCCTATCTGATCGGGGGAATCCCGGCTGCGTATCTTGGTGGCAGGATTCAAAACGGAACCGACATACGCAAGCACGGCAACGGCAATGTTGGGACAGTCAACGCAATTCGCACACTGGGGCTGGGTAGCGGGTTGCTGGTGCTCGCGGCCGATGCTGCAAAAGGTGCCGCGGTTATCGGTCTTGGAAGATGGGCCGGGGTTTCCGATTACACGATGTTTACGATGGCGCTCGCGGTAACCGCCGGGCACAACTGGTCGCCTTATATTGGCTTCAAAGGCGGCAAAGGAGTGGCCGTCATTTTCGGCATTTCGCTTGCCATGATCCCGCTCGAATCGACTCTTGCCGGGCCGATAGTTTTCATAGTGTATTTCATAACCCGTAGCTGGGTCTGGGCGTTCGGTGCGGGGATTATCGCTATCAACGCGATATTCATCGCCATTGGTTCTCCGGCCCTGATTATCGCGATGTGCCTTGTACTGAGCGTGCTGGTGATCGCCACGCATTTCGCACGCGAATTTGGCGAGTTGAAGCAGGCGCTGAAAGACCGCAACTGGCGAAAAGTCGGGATGCTGGAATAGCGTTCTGCCCGGCCTAATTCAGATCAACCGGCCCTTTGCGCCACTATGAGTCCGTATCCCAGTGTCCCGTCATCGACCAGCCCGGATGCGATTTTCAGTGACTCGCGCGCATCGACTATCAGTGACCGGTCGACGTCAAGAGATCCGAGTCCGATCGCCGCGTCAGCAATCATCAGCCGTAGGCCGATCTTCTTTATCAACTGTTGAACGGCCTCCCCTGCCGACCGGTACTCCTTCACCTTGAACCCTGCCTCTTCGACCATGTTCATATATTCGTCAAGGTTTCTTGCATCGGCCATGCACAGCGCCGCACCGATTGAGCCCTGTAGCTGCTCAGGGATATCACCGGAAACGATCACATCTGTAAGGGCGATGTACCCTCCCGGTTTTGTGATCCGGTACAGCTGTCGCAGCGATTCCGGCTTCTGTTCCAGCGTTGATAATACGCACTCCATCAGCACAACATCGAACACGCCGATCGCCATATCCATATGCAGAATATCGTCCTGCACGAAGGTCACCCTCTCCTGAACCCCCGTTGCCTTCGCGAGCTGCCTCCCCCGTTCGACTCCGTCCGATTCGAGCGTTAGCCCCACCACTTCGCAACCCGTCGATTCGGCAAGGTGAACGGCGCTTGCCCCCCGACCGCAACCGGCATCAAGCAAGCGCTTGCCAGGGCCGAGTTCAGCAAGGCGGGCCAGTTCATCGGTCAGCGCCAGCCCACCGGGGTGAAACGAATTGCCAACCAGCCAGGTAGCGAGCGGATGGCTGTAGATAATCGAACAGCACGCGCCGACCGGCTGGGTGTTGAGTTCACCAGTCCCAGTCGTAATCGTAGTCCCAGTCCCAGTCGTAGGTGTCATTCAGCCATCGTTTTCTATATCACGGGCCACTAAGTATCTATCCCGAAACTCCCTCTCCTTTGGGAGAGGGTTGGGGTGAGGGGAAACTGTTCTGTAAGAAATACCGTTCGAAAGCATCTACACCGCAGTCGAAATCATTCCCCTCAACACTTCGACAAGCTCAGTACATGCCTGGCCTTCTCCCCGAGAAGAAGGAATACCGCTTCGCCTATTAATGCGTTTTGGGATAGTTTCTAAGGCGTTTTAATCGCCCTCATCACAGGGCAGTTGCGGATACACCCGGCTGCGACTCGCCCGGTTTTCGATCATCTCTTTAACTTCGCCCAGATGTTCGATCATGTGTTTTTTTAGCATCGGCCCGAAAAGAACTTTGCCCAGTACCCAGCCCCCAACCGACCAGCGGATGCCGAAACGGCTTTTATAGGTCATCACGGTGCAGTTGCCCTGCGCTTCAAGAACAAACCGATCCTTGAGTTCTCGCAGACCGCCCTTGACTACCCCGTGTGCCGGAATCATTTCAAAGTCGATCGATCCAGGTTTTTCCGGGGTTACCCACTCGGTCGAAATCCAGGTGGTAGACATCGGGCCGAACTTCATCGGCACATGAAATTCAATCAGCTTCCTCTGGCCGTCTTCCCGTAAAACTACGTTCGATGGGCCACCGTTCTTAGCACCCATGCCAAACGCAGAAAGAACCTCGAACGCCAGTTCACGTTGTGCGTGTATGTGTATTGACTGATCCGGGAGGTCGATTGGGATGTGCGCCATCAGAGCTACTCCTGTTTACTATCGTCGCTATTACCGCTCTGGCTGGTTTTCTGCAACCTCGAAGCGTCTATTCGGCTGAACCGTTCCCGCGCCCGTTGCTTCATCATTTCATCCCGAACTTCCTCGCGGTAGCCAACGTTGTTATAGGCGCAGAACGGGATCAGTCGGCCATCCGGCGTGGCGATCTCTACACAGCACTTCATCAGTTTTTTGATATCGAAGGTGTACGGATCCTGAAAGTCCTTGATCGAGATCGAGAAGATGCGTTTTGCAATCGCCTTCGTTTCGCCGCTGAACAGTCCCAGATCGGCACAGGCTGCACAAAAATCGTCGGAAAGTTTATTCCCGCCCGGCGTGGCCGATGATGACCACAGACCTTCGAGCGCCTCGCGGACCTCGCCGGTCAGGTCGGGGAACGTTCGGTTGGTGATGTAATCGAGATACTCATCGACATCAACAATGCGTGGCAGGGGCGTTACTTCACCGTCTTCGTCAATGTACGAATAGGTCACCGACTGGCACGTTGGATGGCAGCACGGAACCGGCACGAAATCGCTCTTCACGAACACGCCGTCCATGCCTGCATCGATGCGTTCGATTACTTCGGGAATCGTCACACGGTTCATTGGGTCGAACTTCAGGTGGCGTCCTGTGTGAGTAACCGGCTGGAACATCACTGCTCGCACCGCCGGATGTTCAAGGCCAAACTTGATGATCGCCGGGATTTCGTCTTCGTTCACATCACGTTCTATTGCAGCAACCAGAATCGTATTGAGATCGAACTCAGCGAGTCGGTCCAGAACTTCGAGCTTTTCTTTCAGCAGGGGCTCGCCCCGGAGCGCGATATACGTTTCGTCACGAAGACCATCGAACTGAAAATATACCGTCGGGTCGAGCGCGGCAAACTCTTTCGCCCATTCCGGGTCTCTGGCAATTCTCAGGCCGTTCGTATTCACCATTACATGACGCACACCCTTTGCTTTGGCGAGTTTCATGAAATCGAACAGCTGGGGGTGAAGCGTGGGCTCACCGCCCGAGAACTGAATGGCCTCGGGTTCTGCTTCGGTGCGAACGAACGTATCGAGCATCCTCTCGCAGTCGGCCATGTCGATGTTGTAGCCGGGGCCGGCGTTGGCGAAACAGGTTGGGCAGGCGAGGTCGCAGGCGGTGTTGACTTCGATTAGCACGAGGCAGGCGTGCTGCTTGTGGTCGGGGCACAGGCCGCAATCGAACGGGCATCCGTCTTTTATCTCGGTGCTGAATTCGAGCGGGATGGTGCCGGGCTTGTTGTACCGCTGCATATCGAGATATCCCTCGATGTCGGGCGATATCAGCACTTCCCACTGCTTGCCGTCGTTGCAACCAGCCGGGCATCTTTTACGCAGCACGACCTTGCCGTTAGTCAGGTGAATTTCACCGTTGATGATGTCCTTGCACTCAGGGCACATCGTGCGAGTTAACTCGTGAAACACCGAATCGGCGGTCTTCATTATTCGTGGAGTTGAAATACCAGAGCCAGAGCCAGAGCCAGAGTCAGCGCCAGAGCCAGCACTCGGGGAGTTTCCAGAAGTCGAGCCGGTTGATTGTCGATCAGTTGTCACTCAGCACCACTCCTGATAAATTCGATCTCTTCTCAATTTTTCGGGCACTCCGTGCTGAACCGCACCAATCGTATTCTCCTTAGATGTAGGCACAGGCATAATCGGCGCAGAATCTTTCTGATTCAACCGTGCATCACATGTTCTGGTGGAAAACGTTGCGAATCCGGTGACCTTCGTGGTTTCAACGGTTCGCAGGACGGACTAAAAACGGAGGTGCACGGAAATGAACTACGATTATCCAGCTGTCATCGGTGCCGGCCTGATCGCGGGGGCGGTAATGCTGATTCCCATCTATCTTGGCCGGATGATGATGCCCGACCAGATGAAGATGGACCTGCTAAAAATGCTTGGCACCATGATGATGCCGGTTTCGGGGATGACCTACGGGGCCGGACTGGTGATTCACGCCATGATGAGCATTATTTTTGCTTCACTGCATATTGCGTTCTTCCTGTGGCTCGATATCGACAGCGATCTTGCCCTGTGGGGTTTGCTTTTCGGGGCAGTCCACTGGGTCGTCATTGGAATGGTGTTTGGCATGATGAAATCATCAATTCACAGGGGCATTCGCGATCGCGTAGTCGATGCGCCTGGATTCTTCGGCCTCAAGCTTGGAATGATGACGGTGATGGGAATACTGATGGTTCACTTGATTTACGGGGTGCTAGTCGGTGCTTTGTACGAATCATTCGTATAGACTCGATACATACAGACGCGAAAAGGCCCAGATCATGTGATCCGGGCCTTTTTTTGTAATTTTTTGTATCTCCACACAAGTTTCGAGATCACTCTCGGACTAATTCTCCACTTGCCGAAGAAATACATTCGTGATATTTATTCTGCAGACAAATAATGTACGAATTCAGTGGGCTGCATCGGGCCAGACGATGTTTTAGCCCAAAGAAAGGATAAATGATGCCCGACAAAGCACCCGAATGGCATCGAGCAAGCCTGATTCCTACAACCGGTATTGGAGGTGCGAAAGAACAAGAAGCGCGAGCAACATCGGCGTTGCTTTCTGTTCTAAGTGCAGTGCCAGATTTTTCCAAAGCTGTGCTTCGACAGCTGGGTGCACCGGCCGGGAAGGTAGAAACATTCGTCGAAATTCCGTTCGAAGCTCCGGATGGCCGAATGGTGCGTCCGGATGGCTTGATTCGGGTGAGCAGGGGTAATCGCTCATGGATTTGTCTTGTTGAGGTCAAGACTGAGCGCAATCTGCTCGACCAAGAACAACTCGAAACCTATCTTGACGTAGCGAGGACAAACGACTTTGACGCCCTGTTGACCATCTCGAATCAGTACTCACCGTCGGCAGGCGTGCATCCGGTGAAGGTTCATGGCAACAAGCTTCGCCGTGTGAAAATGCACCACATGTCTTGGATCGCGTTAATCACTGATGCGGTTATTCAGCATGAGCACCGCGGGATATCAGATCCGGATCAGGCGTGGATTCTTGAAGAACTGATCAGGTACCTCGAACACCCAAAATCTGGTGCCTTACAGTTCGAGGACATGGGGCAGCACTGGGTATCCGTTCGAAATTCGGCAAAAGATGGCACCCTGAGAAAAACTGATCCGGGAGTTGAAGAAGTTGTCGAACGCTGGATCGAATTCATGCGATTTCTAAGTTTGCAACTGGGCAAAAATCTCGGCGCAGAAGTACGTCAGTCATTATCTAAAAACGAACGAAACGACCAGGTATTTCGTGTGAGTTCGGCGGCGCAATACCTTGAAACGGATCACTCGCTACGTGGATCATTTCGAATACCGGATGCAATCGCCGATGTGGGTGTTGCGGCAAATCTGACAAGCCGAATCGTTGAAGCCAACATTACTGTCGATGCTCCCAAAGAGGGCCGTCCGAGAACTCGCGTCACCTGGATGATCAGGCAGCTGTCAAAAGCCCCGGACAACACGATCATCGTGGCTAGTTTCGAGCGAAGACGCGATACGACATCGAATGCTCTGGGTGCGTTGAGAGATAATCCTTCACTGGGTCTCCTGTCCGACAGCCAGGTTAACCCACGCCGGTTCACCATCGCTTTGACCGCAGATATGGGTATCAAAAAGGGCAACGGCCAGGGATCATTTGTGGGCTCCGTTCAATCGACCCTGGAAGTTTTCTATCGCGAAATCGTTCAGGTACTCAGGGCGTGGCAACCACCAGCACCAAAACTTCCAGCACCCGAGCCAGTACCCGAGACTGAAAGCTCGACTGTGGAATGATCGGCGTCACCCAGTTCGCAAGATGATTTTCGGTCGCTCCAGACCGGTTCAATCAGGCGAAAACAACAACTCGTCCATGTCGATGGGCAGGTTCTATGCGGTTCCCGGCTCACGGCCGGGGTTTCTCAGTGGCTTCAGGCCATGTGACCGCCAAGTTGCGCCCTCACCGTCAGCCACTTGAACCACAGGAAGCTTTTCTGTTCGATGAGTACGGCGGCGGCACGAGACGCAAGGTTTTTCGAGACGAGTATCTCGATTCCCTTATCTTTAACCCTCTGGTAGGCCGATAAATTGGCTTTGCGGGCGTAGGTGTCGACCGACACCGAGGCGTGGCCTCCTCAGCCAAGCCCGGCCAAATAGTCGAGCGCTATGGGTCGTTCACGCTCGCTAAGAGTTTTTCGTGCTGCGTCGGTTATCAGGAGTTGCAAATCGTTTTTCGCAAGTACACGTCAGGGTTTTTGTTCAAAGAACACACGCTCAGACAGCGATTGGATGCAGGCACTCTGCATACAGATTCAAGATTCACCGAATTATCTCAAATCCCACTGGTGACCACTGGCGACCACCGGCGACCACTGACGCCCACCGGGCGAACGAACGGGCCACGCGGGCACACCGGCAGCGATGCGATCGCCGAGAGGCAACTCGAATCTACTGGCCAACTGGCCCGCTGGTCTCAGGCCGATGACGCGGAGTTAAAGTCATGTAAGTTCGCGCTTCATCTGGGCAAGGCCCATCGGCCCGAGCTTCAACGCCCTGTTGTGCCATTCCTTCAGATCGAAAGCAGCGCCAGCCGCCTGCTTTGCCGATTCCCGTGCTTCGAGCCACACGCGCTCGCCGACTTTATAGCTGATCGCCTGGCCGGGAATTCCCAGATACCTGTCGACCTCCGATGCCACAAAATCGGCCGGGAAGTGAACATGTTCCCGCATGAATTCGAGTGCCAGACTCGCGTTCCAGACTTCACCCGGATGAAAATCAGAATGTGCTGGAATTTTGAGGCTGAGGTGCATGCCGATATCGACGATCACCCGGACACTGCGCAGTGCCTGAGCATCGAGCATTCCCATGAAATAGCCGGGGGTTTCGAGGTATCCCAGCTCCCCCATCAGCCGCTCGGCATACAGTGCCCATCCCTCCACGTAGCCGGAAGTTCCGGCCATCAACCGTTGATATCTCGAAAGCTCATCCGTCATGGCAACGTTGGTGGCGATCTGAAAATGATGGCCCGGCACGCCTTCGTGATATGCGATCGAAACCTCACGCCAGATTGGGAACTCCGTATTCCCGCCCGTCGGGTACCAGGTGCGGCCCGGTCGTGAAAAGTCTTCCGATGGCCCCGTGTAATACATTGCCAACGCACCGCCCGGTGGTGCTATCAATGTCTCAATTTTACGCACAGGTTCCAGAATGTCGAAATGGGTCCCGTCCATCTCCTCGATCGTCCGGTCCTGAAGTTCCTGCATCCACCGCATGAACTCATCTTCACCACTTATCACTCCCTCCGGGTCAGAGTCCAAGAGTTCAATCGCTTCGCCAATTGTGGCTCCCGGTTTGATCTTGCCCGCGGTTTTGGTCATTTCCGACCTGACCCATGCGAGCTGTTCCCAGCCCCAGTCGTAAGTTTCTTCGGGATCGATTTCGGCGCCCAGATAACCGCGGGCAGATAGGGCATACCTGTCTCTGCCAACTCCATCGACCGGGGTTGCATCGGGCAGGTAGCTCTTGCGCAGGTATTCGGCCATCTCGCCATATGCGTTGGTTGCGGCAAAGGCGGCATCTTCGATTCTGGCACTCAGCGAATCGTCTCTGATATCAGAGGTCGCAAGTGTGTTCACCAGTGAATCGAAGAAAGGTGGGGTGTCTCCGGCTCCGGCCCATGTCTCGCACTGCTCGGCACAACCGTTAACCTGTCGCTGCGAAGTAACAAAACCTTCCGAACGCCCAATGTCCAGCGTCTGTCGGTATCCGGCCAGCGCCTCACCAATTTTCTCCATTCGAGAAGCGATATTTTCCCAGTCTTCCGAAGAATTCTTCGGCATGAGGTCGAAGATCGAACGGACGTTCTGGATTGGAGAGAACAGGACGTTGATGTCTCGGAGGTGTTCGCGAGATTCGTACTGCTCAATTGATATAGACAGTTCATCGACGAACGTGTCTTTGCACATCCGCTCTCGTTCATTCACCGGCGCAGCCTTTTTCATCTGCGTGAGCGTGCTGTTGACATCGGCATGGAAGGCATCCGCCGCTTCTGGCGAATAGTTGGCCATCAGGTGGTCGTAGCCGGAAACTCCCATGTGCGTCGCCGACAGCGGGTGATGTTTCGCTACGGTCTCGACGAACCCGTCGGCGATATCGAATACTCCGGCCATGTCAAATTCCTTTGGAAGTTGCTCAATATTCCGTCGCCCAGACCAGAGAGATAAGCCGGGCCGGGCCAGAAGAAGCTCAGGCATGTACTGAGCTTGTCGAAGTGTTGAGGGGATGCTTTCGACTTATAAGTGTAGGTGGCAATAAATGCCTGTCGCCCCCTGACCTGCCATTTCCTCACCGCAATTTCTCTTTGAGAAATGTCTTCAAGAACGGGTTTAGCCGATTCGCCTGTAAAGAAAACCGCCAAGTCTGAACGACGTCGTTTTTCCGGCCTCACCAGGCAAAAATTCGGCCAGTTCGCCAGCCCCACGCCCCCCTTCGAGACGGAAGACATGCGAACCGGCAACCGAAGGATCGCTTTTCAGTTGAGCCGGGCCATGCAGTGTGTAGTCACCGTGTCCCACTCCAAGCCCAAAGCCCGGTCCTGCATCGTCGTAAACAACATCGACATACACACCGGGTTCTGCCCAGTAGCGACCTAGATACGGTGCGGCTTGATCTGGTGAAATTTGTTCAAGGCCCGATTCGGTTCGGTCTTCTACTGGGCCTAGTTCACGAATCACGAATTCCACCATCTCTTCGGCGATCGAATATGGAGCCGATGCGGGCCAGATGTTGGCAAGCACGACCACGCCGGTCTGCGCTCGGACGCTGAAGACTATGCTCGATGAATACCCTTGGATGCCGCCGCCATGGCCGTGCAGAACAAGGTCGCCGCGCCGAGTTAATCTCCAGCCAATCGCCTGCCCCGATGTCCAGTCATCCGCCATATAGACGGGCCGGTGCATTTCGGCGAGTGTGGCTGCATCGAGTACTCCGCTTGGGTGGGTTTTGCGGCCCGCCGAGAACTGGAATGACATCCATTTCGCCAAGTCTTCGACGTTGGAGTGCAACTGACCGGCCGAGGCTATACCCAGCAATGGCGAGTACGGTGCTTCACGAAGATCGGTAGTGCCCGGATGCGGTGGACTGTAGCCGGTTGCCTTGAGGTCAGTTTGCTCCGAATCGAGTTCAATCCGGGTGTTGGTGAGACCAAGCGGCCCGGTGATTTCTTCGTAGATATACCGTTCATACGGAACACCGCTCACCTGCTCGATCACATGTCCAAGAAGTCCGACGGCCAGGTTGGAATACTTCCACTGACTGTCCTGCGGGATCACCACCTCTATATCGGCAAGCCCGCCAAGCAGTTGTTGCGTGGTCGGAAACGACGGAGCGTCCCAGTCGGTTAGCGGATGCTCTGTGCGCAGGCCCGAATAATGGGTCATCATCCTGCGGAGCGTCACGCCTTCAAGTGTTCCCCGCAGTGCTGAAGCGACTGTGAAATCGGGCATGTGCACCAGCAGGGGGTCGTCAAGTTCCAGCTGTCCAAGGTCACGGAGTTGCAGAATCGCGGTGGCTGTGAACGTTTTTGTGATTGACGCCACACGGGAGATGGTTTGGGCGGTTGGTGGCAGATCCACTTCGAGTCGCCGGGTCCCAAACGAGTAGTAGGCGGCAAGGGAATCGCCACGCACGATACCAATCGATAATCCGGGTATCCGGTCCTGCGTCATCGATGCCGAAGCTATCTCGTTAATTCCCGTTTCGAGCGCGATCAGGTCTTGGTCGTTCGCCAACTGAATCTCCAAAAAATGTAACGATAAAACGGCACCCGGATTACAGGTGCCGTCAGGTTACTTCCCCATTGGGTGGGAATGTGTGTTCTGGAAACGAGATATGCGCCGGTCACGCAGATTTTTTCAACTGCATCATCTGGCGTAAGACCTGTTTACGGTACAACTCCATACGATCTTCGATTGCCCGCTTCGTGCTGCCTTTGACCCGGATGCTCTGCTTGACAGCATCGACTGTCTTCATGGCGTCCTGATAATCCTCGTCGAGATCTTCAAGTGCCTGGCGCAGGTCTTTACCGAAAGCGGCGACATCGGCATTTGGGTTCTGGTTTAGGATGTCTTGCCTGGCCTGTTCAAACTCGATTTTAATACCTTCCGCGTGACGGCTCTTATTTGCTATGAGATCTTTTTTCTTTTCCCACAGGGCCATCAGGTCGTCGTAGTCTTTTTTGACGATCCGCAGTTCCGCAATCCGTGGTTCGACTTTTATCATGATCTGATTCACCTGTTCAGCCACGAACGCGATACGAGTCGGCTTTCCGGTCTTGCCAGTTTTGCCGAGTTGGGTCATCAGCGAATGAATTCTGGGGTCATCTGTCCAGTGGACCATAAAACGCAGTTACTCCCGGGGCGGCAATCCGATTAAGCCGCAGTCACTGTTTGGTCGGTAGTGAAATCAATTGTCTCGAACGTTACGGGTAGTTCGCCATAGTGGATAATCCAAGTGGCATAGGAGAAACGGCCTGTTAAGGTCACTTGAAAGAGGGGCGATGTAGTATCCACGCCTGGCACGCCCGAACCCGATTCCTTACTACTTCTGGTCTCTGTCGAGGCCCGGACCGACGAATAGAAGAGCTATGAAAATTACAGAAATTACTATCGACGTGATCGAACGGATCGCTCCTTCGGTACATGTTCAGGACGAGCGAAACGACCTCGGTGGAACTACGACACAGGGCGTGCTGAGAGTCAGGACAGAAGATGGGCTTGAGGGAAACGCGTTTGTAGGTGAGCAGGCCGGGGATTCGACGGAAAGAATGAATTCGATCATCAATACGCTGAAACCTGTGATGATGGGGCGTGATTCGTCGGACCGCGAATGGTTATGGAATCAGCTACCAATTATTTCAGGACATGGCGGTACGCTCGAACCTGTCTGGGCACCGCTCGATGTTGCACTGTGGGACATCGAAGGCAAAGCAGCGAATAAGCCGATTCACCAGTTGCTTGGCACGGCGAGAACTGAAGTGCCACTGTATGCCACTTACCCGCCCCGTCATGCCGCACCCGCCGGATTTGTGGAAGAGGCGCTGAAACTTCAATCCGAAGGGTTCCGGGCGTACAAGATTCACCCGGGCCCCCTCACGGCTCGCGATGCTGCCACCGCTGTTGAAAAGGTGCGTGAGGCTGTCGGCGATGATATGACCCTGATGCTCGACCGCAATCACGGTTACGACTTCCGAGAGGCACTTTTTGTGGGCCGTGCGTTGGATGCTAATGGGTTCTACTGGTTCGAGGACCCGGTGCCAGTTACCGATATCGAATCGATACGCGAGTTGACTCGAAGGCTCGACACCCCGCTGAACATGAGTGACACAACAGGCTTCTTACTGCATGAAGCTGCCAGTTTCCTACAGATGGGGGCGGTGCGGCTGATACGCGGAACCACACGAAAACTCGGCATCACCGGCCTGAAAAAGAAAATGTCACTCGTCGAAGGTTTTAGCAGGGTTTGCGAGATAGGCCTGGCCGGGAATTCAGCACTTAACTCGGCAAATCTTCATGTGATGATGTCATCGATAAATTGCACATATTTCGAGTACTGGCTCCCAAAAGAAGTTCACCAGTGGGGCGTGACCCAACAACTCGAAATCAACGAAAACGGCAACCTCGATGCACCGATGGGGCCCGGACTCGGCATCGAGTTGGATGAAGACTGGATAGCGTCTCATAAGGTGGCGACACTTTCGTGATCGGATCTGTGTCCTGGCTGCCCGCACTACACGACTAAATTACCCATGCAAAACCTGGCACTCTGGCTCGACAAAAAGTTTGGACTTGAAGAACACACAATCGCCCATTACGCATGGGTGATCGTCGCCATCGCCGGTGTGGTTCAGATGGTCGGCGCGGCCATCCGTATGGCGTTTGGTGTACTTATCGACCCGCTTGTGCAGACCTTCGGCTGGTCGCCCGGATCGATTGGGCTTGCCTACGCGCTGATGTCGATCACTACGGCCCTCGCGTCGCCTGCCGCCGGGTATCTGGGCAACCGGTTCGGCGCCAGGCGAACGATGTTTGTCGGAACCGCCCTGTTCTTCATCGGGATGATGTGGACCTCTCAGGTTGAGCAGATCTGGGAACTGTATCTGGCATACGGACTGGTTTTCGGAATATCACAGGCGCTGTTGCTAGTTCCGGTCATTCCAGCCGTAGCGACATGGTTCCGTCGGCATCTGGGGCTCGGCACCGGAATAATGATGGTCTCGTGGAGCCTGGGGCCAGCCCTGGTGATTCAGGCACTTGCGGTGCTATTTAGCACAGTTGGCTGGAGCCAGGCATTCATGATCGTGGGATTCTCCGGCACGGCGGTGCTGGCATTTTCTCTGTTGTTTTTCAGCAACACACCCGAGGAAGCCAATCGGATTGCGTATGGCACGAGACCCAGCGACAGGCCCCTGGTTACGAGCGGAAACGTGTTCGTTGTAACTCAGCGGGAATTCCAGGGGCTTGTTTACAGGACGCACGCGTTCTGGAATCTGATAAATATTCACTTTCTTGGCTGCGTGGGGCACGCGGTGATCCTTGTCGGAATCATTCCGATGGGAATTTCAAAAGGCCTGGGGCCGCTCGCCGCGGCAGGTGTGCTTACCACTATTTCTCTTGTCAGCGTGGCTACTCGGTTTATTACTCCGATCCTGTCCGACAGGTTCGGTTCGAAGGTTGTGATGTTCGCATCGTTCTTCGGGCAGGGTGTAGGAGTTTTCCTGCTTTTCACGGCCGATTCAACCTGGGAGTTTTACACGTTCGCAGTCCTGTGGGCGATTCCTTATGGCGGCGAAGGTACGGCGTTTCCGATCATCAATCGCCAGTATTACGGCCACTCGCCGATGGGTTCGACATACGGCTGGCAGCTGCTGGGCGCGGGGCTCGGCATGGCACTGGGCGGTGTGCTTCCAGGATTGATTTTTGATATTACCGGTGGCTACGCCTGGGCGATCGGTCTTTCGGCGGCGTTCAGCCTTATGGGCGCACTGGCGATAGTTCTACTGGAACCGACCCGCAGACAGTTGATACCCGATTGGCCCGAGCTGGGGTCTGAACCGCGTATACCGAGTTAGGCTCGCCTGTTCGGAATAAGCAGGGCTTCACTCCTGGCAGTTTGACCATGCGATTTACGATTAGCTTCGCCAATAGAGCGGGATTGGCAGCTTGGCTGTTCCACTTGAAACAATCGGGCCGGAACTCGGCGTTTTCGCGGGGCGACAGTGAAAACATCGCACGGTCGTCGAGTACAGAATTTTTCAAGCGTTCACCGACGAATTTTACTGCATAAGCCATGCGCTAACGAAATTTTGCAGTCGAAGTTCTTTTTTCAATTATCACAGCTTTCGCAGCTTTTCTTATGTGGGCGTGAAAACCGACCACGGTGGTCTGGGTTGGCCTACTTGTAGATTTCCGCAAGAGCCTCCCGCCCATTCCCTGATGCCACGCACAGAGGGCGACCATTTACTTGAACAGTGATGCAAATGGGATTGGTTCCGGCCAGGCAACTGGTCGAGCAGGTTCCGGTCGAGACATCACGGGGCAAAACACCCTGACAAGGTCCTGATCAGCTGGCAATTTGTTTGCTCGTTGGTGTCGGTCGTTCTCAGGTGAGCAGAAAGCAACAATATTTTCATGCAACTCGCTGATGACATCACTTCTGAAGATCTGAAGATTTTCATCGAGGAGGCTGAAGAACAACTTCAGCTGCTCGACGATGAGGTGATCCAGCTTGAGAAAGAGGCGACCGAAGAAGGTCTCGCCACGATATTCCGCGCTGCCCACACACTTAAGGGTTCTTCGGCAATGCTGGGCTACACAGCGATGTCGCGAGTTGCCCACGCCATGGAAAGTCTGCTCGACAAGCTCCGAAATGGCGAAGTTACAGTCACGCCCGAACTCGTAGATGCTCTGCTCCACTCTCTCGACGCCCTCCGTGTTCTGACCGACGAGCTGATCGACGAGCAGGGGGTCGAAGTTGATTTTGAATCTCTGGTTGCAGAACTGGAAGCGTGTGCTGGCAACGATTCGGAACAGGCAGTCGACGAGGACGAGGCACACGTAACTCTCGAATTGAATGACGATGCCCTGGACATGATCTCTACTGCTCTCGCTGCTGGTGAGAGTGTTTTCGACATCACTGCCTCAGTGGTGGGTGAAGCGACATTTTCGTCGATTCGCCTTTTCCAGCTGACTACCGAACTATCGGAACAGACACGGTTGATCGCGTGTACTCCAACACTTGAAGAAATCCAGGCCGAGAAAAACGGCATTACGTTCACGGCAATAATCGGATCTGAAAAATCGGCCGATGAACTGAGTGCAATCGCTGTTTCGGTTCAAGACATTGGTGACGTGAAGGTTTCAGCGTACAGCCCTGATTCGGCCAGTCCTGATTCCGCCGACACGGATGCGGTCAGCGTTGATTCAACGGGCACCAGTTCGACGCCTACAAAAGTACCTGCGTCGAACAATGGAACGGAAAACCGCCATAAGCCTGCCGTTCCGCAGACTGTCCGCATTGACGTAGACCGACTCGACAGCCTGATGAACCTGATCGGCGAACTGGTGATCGACCGCACCCGGCTCACACAGATCGGGCGTTCCATGGCTGCAAAGTACAAGGCCGACGATCTCGTCGAATCACTGAACAAAACTGCGGCTCACGTCGCAAAGGTTGTGAACGACCTGCAAGAGGACTTCATGCAGGTCCGCATGCTCCCGATCGGCACGGTTTTCTCATCGTT
>CAYLWG010000041.1:6162-17209 GCA_964387235.1 uncultured Dehalococcoidales bacterium | reverse complement strand
TTGCCAATTGGATCGATAACTGTTGCGATTCCGGGTACTGCGGTAGCTGTCGCGGTATCCGGTAATGCCATTACCGCGGTGAGTTTTCGAGCGCGTGCCGATAATACCGGTGCCGTGTACGTGGGCGACAGCGGGGTGAGCAGCACGAACGGTTATCGGCTGGAACCGGGAGATGAACTGACACTGTCGTTCAAGGAAACGATCGACCTGCGACGGTTCTTCGTCGATGCAGCGATCGCCAACGACGCGGTAGATTTCGCGGGAGTCGCAGCGTGAACCATTCGGAATCGCAGCTTCGAACTAATCCACGTATCGTCCCGCCGGATCTGTTGCTGAAGTTCGGGTACTCGCCAAATGGCGGGATCAAGTTTGATAGCGCGGCCCAGAGTCTTAGCTTTTACCAGGACGGAACAAAGCGGGTCGACATCAGATCGTTCGGTCTTGCCGTTCGAGATGGTGAAGGTCTGGTCGTCGGGCATACTTCGCAAATAGCTGCTGGCGGCGTGACGTCTGAATTCCAGATGCTCGGTACTGGCAGTGCAGATTCGCGGGCCATTATTGGCCGATGGGGCAACGATAACGGACACGCGGGACTCATTGGGACAAAAAGCCGTAACCCGGCAATTGGCTCGAACACGGTCGTTCAGAATGGCGACGGTGTCTTTTTCATTCTCGCCACTGCTGATGATGGGACTGACTACGCTTCGCAGGTTGGCCGAATCGCCTTCGAAGTAGATGGCACTCCCGGTGTGAACGACATGCCGGGGCGCATCGTTTTCAGCACTACCCCTGATGGCTCTGCCAGTGTGTTAGAAGCCCTGCGTATCGACTCGTCGCAAAACGTCCAGATGCGGAACGAGTCTTACCTGTGGATTGGCCCGGATAGTGTGGCTACGGGGTACGGAGATGCTAACCTCGCCGTTGGCCTCGTCATTAATCAAGAGGCGAATGACAACGGCGTAATCGTATTGAAGTCAAGTGATGTTGGTCATGCCATGACCGGTCTGGGGGAGGCCGACACATTCGCCGCGTTCAGCAAGTCGGCAGCACTTTCAGGTGGGCTGAGAATCCGTGCTTTCAAAGATGCAGATGAAGGTGGCAATGGGGCACTCAGATTAGAAGGCGTGCTCGGTGAGGCGGCGGAGATTGACGATACTTCTGCTTCACAGGCATTAGTGGTGATCGACGCATCTGTCACAGACGGTGGCACAGGCAGGCAGGCTGTCGCTGCCACCGGAAATGCGATTGCGCTGGCAACAAACGACACGATGCTGTTTATCGTCAAGGGCGACGGGACACTTCACGCTACAAACGTTACCGCTGGTGGGGGTGACCTCGACGGTGTGGCGTTGGACGATTACGACGACATCGGGCTGATTCGTGCACACCAGGCGGTGCGGTCTGATGGTCTTGGTATGGCGATGACGAAGTGGGACGAAGCTCTGACCGCCAACAAAGACGACCTTATCCGACTGGGTGTTTATGGGTCAGACGGTTCGATGTACAACATGCAGCGCATGAACGACCTGCTCGGCGGAGCGATCTGGCAACAGCACACGACGCACATGAGCCTTGTGGAACGGGTGGACGAACTTACATCACAGTTGGCGATTGCCAGCAAACAATTGGCCGCTCTAACGGCATAGGGAGGGCGATATGCCTTTGGATTTTGGCTCTGAACAAACGATTGTCGAAGCGGTAAAGACGCAGAAAGTGGTTGCCACCCGCATCATCATCGACATTCCGCATCACCGGTCTGCTGGATCAGAACCCGGCCCGTTGGTCGATGATGTGAACGGTGTTTCACCGGGTGGCACTGATTACATCGAGACGTTCGGCCCCGACGTGACGTGGGTCGCGACCGATCCTGTAGAACCAGTTGCGGACACAAGGTCGATTCGTGTTGAATTTCTGGACGAGACCGGTCGTACTTACGCTGCGACGATCACTGTCGGGGAAGCGGCGCAGGCAGGGGTCGACGTTGCTGGTCTTGATGCCGCTCTCAAGGCAGCGGTTTACAACGACGTGTTCGTTGCGAAAGCGAAATTGCCGCTCGGCGGGCAGGTTGTTTAAGTGGTTCCGGAAAAAGAATTGAACTTTATCGATCACCTGCGTCAGTTCTTCGACGTTGAAGTTGCCGATGACGAGCTGAAAGCCCTGGCGGTTTATGCCATAGCAAACGACATTCGCAGGCTGAAACCGGCAATTAGCCAGGCTGTATGGGATTCACGACAGGGTTCGACCGGTGGAGCCGATAGCGGAGTTGCCCGACTGAACGAAGCACGTCAGTTGCGGGCGATGTACGCCACCGCACTGAGCGAATACAGAGCGATAACAGAAACACAAACCCCGGTAGTTGCAGTCGCCGGTCATTCCGAGTCCAACGGAGGGCTGAACAGTGGCGACAGCGACAGCACCAGAGAGCATTTCTAACACCTACGTCGGCATCGACGGCCTGAAACTACGGATGGGAATTACCGGGACGACGAACGACAGTGTCTTATGGATGACACTTGGTGCGGCAAGCCGTGCTGTCGACAGGTATTGCAACCGACATTTCTTCGTATTTGAAGAGACCAGGATGTTCGATATTGACGACCCTGCACAGGTTACGGTTCCTGATCTGATTTCTGTGACCGAATTTCTTGAGGACTCGGACGGGAACCGGGTGTTTGAAACGCTCAGGTCGCCGGCCGACTATGCGCTGTACCCGCTCAACGCGGCACCCGGATCCGAATCGGGTCGGCCATATGGTCGGATCAGATCGGATTTAGGCACCACTGCGCTGGTATTTCCGGTAGGACGAAGCCGGGTGAGCATCGAAGGCCGCTGGGGCTACCGGTTCAAGCTCGCTGATACGGGTTCGACTGTTTCGTCTGGCGGCGGCATCAGCGCATCTGTGACGATTGTCCCGGTCGATGCCATTATCGATCTACAGGCCGGAATGACAATCGTGATCGATGATGAGCAGATGTTTGTCCGGCGGGTCAACGGAACGAACGTAACGGTGAGACGCGGGATGAACGGGTCGGCTGCGACCACCCACGTCGATACGTCGCCAATCTCGTTCGTATCGTTCCCGTTGGAAGTTTCCGAGGCGACTGCTCTGCTGGCCGCAAGGTACTGGAAGAGCAAGGATGCTGCCAGCGGCGGTTTCGCGGGGGTTTCAGGCTTCGGTGCCATAAGGGTGCAGGCAGGATTCGACACTGAAATCGAGCAGCTACTGGCCCCGCTCCGCAAACTGCCAGTCGGTGTGGGGGTTTAGATGGGGCTGGTTACTGCGCGCTCGGAAATAACGGATGCACTGGGTACGATCGGTGGGCTGGTTGTGTTCGATCACATGCCCGATCAGTTCAGCGAGTTTCCATCTGTTGCGGTGAGGTTCACAGGGGCCAACTATACGGATGCCACCTTTTCGTTCAGCATTCTGCTTGTTGTGGCCGGATGGGATGTCGCCGAGACAGAACTTTCGCTGCACCCGTACCTGGATTCAATCGGTACGGCCTCGCTGAAACTGGCGCTCGATACTTTTGCGGGATGCACTGTTGTCGTTGCGGGGCCGATCAAGCGGGTGAAGATCGGCGGGGCAGAGTACCTCACGACTGAACTCGAGGTGGTGACCTGCGTTGTTTAAGGTAAGCCCCCGAGCGAGGTCCAAAGCTTCAAATTCTTCAAGTACTTCGAGTGCTTCGGGTGCGCCTGAAATTTCGGAAATTCCCGACATTCCCAACAGTGGTTTCAGACCGGATGGCGAGCCTCATGCTTCCCCGCACCTGCACGCTATATGGAACGAGTTGATGAGCCTGAAACGGCTGGTCGAGAACGAGCACGACCGTAAGCTGAGGCGTATTGAGACTGACCTGCGCTGGACGATGATGCTGGTAGGCGCCCAGTTCGTGACGATCATAGGCACGGCGGTGGCGACGCTGGTGGGGGGTTAGGGGTCAACGCGCCAATGGCACACCAATCTCGTGCCCCACCCGCTTACACTAACTTTCGAAAGTAGTTTTTGTCGATCGTGTTTTCGTTCAAGACCGGTTGGGAGATAGGCGCAAATGCGAATTGGGATCATGGGAGCTGGCGGAATTGGTAGCGTCGTTGGAGGCCTGCTGGCCGAGGGCGGTCACGACATCACTCTGATCGACCAGTGGCCCGAGCACGTCGAAAAGATCAAGGCCGACGGTCTTATTGTCGAGACCCGCACCGGCAAGCACCTGACCCACTCCAAAGCCATCCACATCCACGAACTCCAACTCGAAACCGAACCGTTCGATGCTGCGTTCATCGCGGTGAAGTCATACGACACCGAGTGGGCGACGATGATGATGCTCAACTACGTCGACCCCGAGAACGGCGTATTCGTCAACCTCCAGAACGGCATCAACGACGAACGCATGGCAGCCATTGCGGGCGTCGAACGTTCGCTCGGCTGCGCGATAACTATCAGTGGAGCCGTGTACGAACCGGGCAAAGCCCTTCGAACCGATGTCAATTCACCCGGCTTCAAGATCGGCGAGCATGATGGCGCCGATACGGCCCGTGCAAGGGAACTCGTCGAAGTGATGAACGCTGTCGAAGTAACCGTGTTCACTGATGACCTGTGGGGCGAACGCTGGTCGAAGCTGATGATCAACTGCATGAACAACGCCCTGTCCGGCGTGAGCGGTTACGGCACCGCGCAGGTACGGACCGAACAGGATACGAGGCGAATCGGTATCCAGCTCGGAGCGGAAGTCGCGAGGGTCGCGAAAACGCTTGGAATAAGCCTTCACCCCGTGCTCGGGCTTTCTCCCGACGCTGTGATCGACGCGGCAGAAGGCCGCAACGTCGAGGAGGTTGAAGCCACGCTGCTTGAATCGGCCCGAAGTGCTGGGTCAGGCGGCGTGCCGTCGTTCGGGCAGGACGTTCGGAAGGGCCGACGCACCGAAATCGATTACCTTAACGGCTGCGTTTCAGAGAAAGGCCGACAGGTCGGAGTCCCCACTCCGTTCAACGACAGGATTGTCGAGATCGTCCACGACCTGGGCCTTAATTTCACCGGCGATCCGGAGCACGTTCAACCGCTTGCGGACATGCTGCCGTAACAATAGGAGTTTTCGATGCCAGATGTGAACGAACAGATAGCCAAAGAGTTTTTTGAACTGAAAGGTTTTCTTGTTGCCTCGAACGTTGCCTTTCCAGTGACAACCAACGAAGTTAACCAGAACAGTGATTTCGACTTAGTGGTTCGTAACTTGGCACCCAAAAAATATGTAGGGAAAATACCGTTTGTCCTTGATTCCGAAACGGTTAAGTCGATAGAAGCTGCTGTCGTAGAGGTGAAAGGATGGCATACAACGAGACTTACACCAGGCTACGTAAAAGAAGGTTCAACACCGCGTGCCGGAATCCTAAAATTCGTGAATCGCAGGGCAAGAAAAAACGCTCGTGAGGCAACTGGCGCAAAGAATCCTAGGGCGATATTAATTGTTTCGGAGCTGGCAAAAACGCCCGAAGTTCGTGACGAGACGGAGGGAATATTGAGATCGGATGGGGTGAACCACATTCTATTATTCGACGAAATTCTAAGGTCACTGATTAAATCAGTTGACACAAAACGCCACTATGCTCATTCGGCGACTCTTCACGTGCTCCGTCTGTTGAAGAATTACAAGATGCTCAAATGACCTTCGACATTGCCCTGGTCGGTTGTGGTGGCATGGGGCGAAGGCATGCGCTTGGATACATCGAACTCCGCAAATACTTCGACACCGTATTGCTGGCGGCAGTTTGCGACCTCCAACATGACGTTGCATCGACGGTCGCTGGCATCACCGGCGATGCAACAGACTCCCGCCCTGACATCGACGCCGAGATGGGAATTTAGCGCGCCGAGATTTACCGACCAGAGGATTATCGCCTTCTTGGTCGGGGCGGATGAATGGAGGACTCCTGCGCAGGCGAAGCGAAACGTCGTTACCGATGCCGACGGTTTTCCGTACTGCGACGTCGGCCCGACGGTCCCGGTTAGTACTCTAGGATGGCTCGACCCAGTATCTTGCCGCTCTGCAGGTCTTCACAAGCCTCATTGATATCGTCGAGCCCGTAACGTTTCGTCACCAGCTTATCGAGTGGGAACTTGCCTTCCCTGTAAAGGCGCAAGTACATGCTGAAATCTTTATCCGGGTAAGTCGCGCCCAGAGAGCCGCGGTACTGGCGCTGGTGGTACATGAAATGGCCCGGCCAGATAGTCATTTCCTTGCCAGGCATCCCCACCAGCACAGCCATGCCACCAACGTTATCTGCGCCCGGACCGCCGCTGCGTGTCACCGGTAGGATCTGCTCATTCGTGATACGCAGACCGACGGCATCAAAGGCGTAATCGACGCCCCCGTTTGTCATTTCGATGATCGCCTCAACCGGGTCCGTCTTGCCGGCATTTACCGTATGCGTCGCCCCGAATTCCCTTGCAAATTCAAGCTTGGCATCGTCGAGATCGACAGCGATGATCGGGTAGGCCTGTAGCACCGAAGCCATCTGTATTGCCGACATGCCCACACCGCCCACGCCAAACACGGCAACCGATTCTTCGGGCCGAACATTTGCCGTGTGTAGAACTGCTCCTGCTCCTGTGAGGACTGCACAACCGACAATAGAAGAAAGATCACGCGGCGCGTCATCATCCACCCTGACCACGTAGCCGCCCCACACGATTACATCTTCGGCCCATGTGAAGGTTGCGGCGGTCAGCGCCTCTTCCTGCCATGTGACCCCGGCAGATGGCGCAATCCACCGGCCCTTGATCGGCTCTCGCGGAACCCACGTCACTATCGCGGCGTCGCCCTCTTTCAAATGATCGACGTTCGAGCCGATGTGAGTTACGACACCAAACCCTTCGTGACCGAGCAGGCCAGGGGTTTGAGTTTCGGTGTTGTGCATCTGATGAAGCTGCGAGTGGCACACACCGCTTGAGTACAGCTTTACGACGACCTGATCGGGCTGTGGGTCGGGGATGTTGATCTCGTCGACTATCAGCGGCTTGCCATGGCCAACATGGATGGCGGCTCTACTTTTCATCGGTGGTGGGTCCTGATTTGGGGTGCGGAGCACCGGCAAGCAAATGCGTTCGTGGGAGCGGTCTGGTAGTTACCGGAAGCGGCCTGATTCAGACACGAATGGCACGACTGAACAGGGCAGCGAGTTTACCATAACGCGGGTGAATTCAGACTTAGCGCCAAACGCAAAACACCCGCTGGTTCCAACGGGGAGGATCGTCGGCCAGCGGGTGTTATGAGTCGTTCAGAAACTGTCTGTTATGAACTGAGCAGACTCAATACATCGACACCGCAGGCGGTCAGGGCTGCGAACAGGTTCAAGCCCGGAGCCTCGCCTGCCAGTAGTTTAGCGATCTCTTCTTCACCAATTTCGGCAATCAGGCAGGCGATCTGTTCTTCGGTGAACAGCGCTGCGATATCCGATGCACCTGGAATATCCTCGATTGATTCGGCCAGAGCCGTTGGGTCGGCGATCACATCCCCTGAACTGCCAGAATCGAGCGGTAAAGTTGCGCCGTCCAGCATATCTTCCAGGGCGATTCCGCAAGCATCCAGTGCCGAGAACATCTCTGCCAGGTCACCCAGTTCAGGGCTGGCTGCATCGGGGTCAAGGAGTGCAAGGCCGCCTTCACCGAGTTCGCCCAGAAGGCATCCGACCTGATCGGCCGTGACCCCGCTCTCCTCGAAAACAGAATCGTCGAGCGCACCACATTCGATCAGTAACGGGAACAAGTCTGATATTGCCGAGAAATCGATTTCACCACCAGAAGAGCCACCAGAGAGCGCGCCCATGAGGTCGCCGAGGCCCGTGGGGCCTACGCCGTTTATGACACATTCAAGCGCATCGATGCCACCGTAATCACCAAACCCGTAGGCTACCGCACTGTCCGATACGGCAGAACGCTCTTCGCCGTTCAGGCAGAAAACACCCTTCAGCAAGCTAATAACAGCGTCCGCAGCAGGTTCGTCTGTAAACAGGGCTGCAGCTGATAGACCACCGATTTGCTCACCGATGCAAACTACAGTGGCGTCACTCAGGCCACCGGCTTCGCGTTCGATCTGGCCTACAAATACTCTCCCGACCGTTTCGTCGCTTATACAGCCGTTGATAGCCTCTGCTTCGGCCAACGTGACAGCGTCAGAATCCAGAGCAGATTCGAGAATTTCTAGAACGCGGCCACTGCCGCCCAGTGCGCCGGAAAGGCAGGATATCTCCGATGCGGGGAGTGCCTCAAGGAATCCGACTGCATCCTTTTTTGGGTCGATCGTTATTGGCTCAAGCGGAACCGGAGTGGCAGTCGGTTCGGGAGTTGGGCTCGGTGGTATTGGCGTAGGAGTCGCGCTGGTGCAGGCGACAACCACCACAAAAACGGCGGCAAGCAGCGAAAAAACTACGGATTTCTTGCGAATCGTTATCATAGGCCCCCGCCTGAACTGGACATCGATAAAGTCGATCCAGTTCCAACTCACAGTGATTCTGACTCCGTTTAGTTTATGGCCGAATCGTTACGGTTGTATTTAGAATGTTTGTCCTTTTGGGCTGCTTGGGCGAGGTTCTTCGGCACAGCTATTCTGGCCACCTAACTCAATCGACAATCCCGAGCAGTTCGCGCCTGAACAGGCTCAGGGCACCCATCGCAGCACGCCTGCGGTCGGGGGCTCCCCTGCCTGCCGATCTCACATGACGAGTTCGTTCTCCGTCTGGCCCTGCCACCACGATATACGTCTCACCCCGGCCAAGGTTCACGGTTCGCTGGTCGCCCTCTTCTACTCCGTGGACCGCAATTCCGTACGTGGCTCCCGAGGTATTTCTTATGGCCCGCGCCAGCGCAGCGGCACGTTCATTCCCATCGGCAAACGGTGGGACCTCGCCCCCCGACCGGGCGATTTTTTCGAGAGCATCGTTCGTATTTACGATTGCACTCTCAAGAAACGCCGGGCCAGCGGCTTCCTGAATGGCCGTTGCAACCGAACCACCGCTGAGGTCCTCAAAGGTCGCAACCGTGGCTTTGCTGCTGGTCATAAGCTGACCGACAACCGACTCGATTGTTTCGTCATCGGTAGCGAACACGTTATCGCCCAGAAGCTCCCGCACTTTCGCATCTACCACGTCGATCAGCCTGTTCGCCGCTTCAACACTTTCGGCCTTCGCTGCAATCCTGACATCGACCTGACCGGGGTGGGCAAGTACGCCGACAGTCGGATTTTTCGATTCGGCAATCAGCTGGCCTATGCGGTCGTCAACGGCACTCTCTCCGATATCGGCGACCTTCAGAATCCGGTAGTGGATCATCTGGGTCAGGCCAAATTTCTTACGCAGATAAGGGATCACCTCGTTCTCGACGAGCCACCTCATCTCGAAAGGCACGCCCGGTAAGCTGATAGTCACCCCGCGGTCGGTTTCGACAATGAAAGCTGGCGCAGTGCCGTTCGGGTTTCTCACAACGATTGCACCATCTGGGATCTGGGCCTGACGTTCGTTGTTCTTCGTCAGGATGAAACCACGCTTCTGAAACCTTTCTCGTAGCTCAACCAGCGATTTGGGGTCGGTGACCACCTTGCGGCCAGTTACTTTTGCGATCGCTTCGCGCGTCAGGTCGTCACGGGTCGGGCCGATACCGCCGCCGGTGATCACCACATCAGACCGGTCGAGCGCACGGTCCAGTACCTCCACCATCCGGTCCATATTGTCGCCAACCGTTGTCTTGTAGAACAGGTCCACGCCCGATTCGGCCAATCGCTGTGCAATCCACGACGCGTTGGTATCGACGATCTGGCCGAGCAGCAATTCCGAGCCGATGGAAATGATCTCTGCGTTCATGGAATTTTTTGTCCTGTCTTTCTGATTGTTTTTGGCGCGGTGAGAGGGGTGCCTGTGGTCGGGCCACGCTGGGAAGGGCTGGTGTGCCCGGGGGTTGCGTTTATTTTCTGCTCACGGGCCAAAAGTAGTGCCGATACTGGCCCCGGTCAATCTATCCGGACAGCCCGTATGGTCGCCATCAAGTGAGATCGGTAAAAATTGCGCCACGTAATGCTTGACATTATTAGAACATGTGTTCGATACTAGCTCAAGCGTTCTAATAAACAGACGTGAGTTGTGAAGAGGTCAAGATGAACCAGGCAGCAGGCGCTATTGCGACACCGGAACGGCCTTCAAAGCTGGGCCGGCTGGTACCGGAGTATGGACTATCGGCCAGCGGGCTGTCAGCAAATGGGTTGTCAGATCGCAAGATACCAGGCGTGGGAATTCGCGACGCTCGGGTGTCGCCAGATAATGGGTTAAACCCTGCCTGGACGAGGATTGTTCAGAGCGTCACCAATCGTGTGGATCGTGAAACCACGATTATCACTGTCGATCTTAGCGAAGGGGAAAGCGCTCAGGAATTCTCGACCCGATTGAGAATGCTCCTCTTGTTTATGAACCGTGAGACGGATTCCGTTTCCGCCACGGTCTCTCCATCTTTCAAGAACGACACTTACCCGGCGATGCTCGCCCTTGTGAACGGATTTCACCGTTCTGGAGCAAGCGGAGCCTGGTGCCCGGACGGCCCGCGTGCAATACGGGTGGGTAAAGCCAGGCATCTATTCGTGAGTGTAGATATGCCGGTTGCCGACCGGAGTCCTTCACCCGACACGTTGCTCGAGGTTGTTGCGGCGCACAGGATCGGAGCGTCCTGGTACGACCAGCGTGTACGCCCGCGTATTTCTGCCCCCGGAGTCAGTCTCGGCCATGCCCCCCAGGGTCTGACGGTGGTGATGTTTGGGGTCCCCGGGCTTCAGGGTAATAACGGTTCGATCTTCGAACGAGAACGTGCCAGGAACCTGTCGGGCAGGATCGACGGAGTTCATTTTTCACGGCAGTCGGACTGGACCGCTACAGCAGCTGTCTGAGTTCGCATTTTCCAGTTATTTGCTTTTCAGCTGATTTTTCGGTTTTTTGGAGGTTCCCAAATGGTGATGACGCTTGCCCCTGTAGCACTTGCACTCGGCGCGACTGCGCCCGTAACGCTTGC
>CAYLWG010000041.1:0-6136 GCA_964387235.1 uncultured Dehalococcoidales bacterium | reverse complement strand
AAATACCCGCTACAAGGACGACGGGTGCGATATATCTTCGACCTGCCTGAGTTGCCCTCTACCACTCTGTAAATACGACGATCCAGGCTGGTTGCAACGGGAGAGCCGCAGGACACGCGACGATGAAATTTTCCAGTTGCGCCAAAGAAAAATACCGGTTGTGGAAATTTCACAGCGGTTCGGAATAAGCACTCGGACGGTTCATCGGATTGTTCAGCGCGGCGGAGCAACTCCAGTTTCGGTGGCGGAAGAAGACGATGGTCCGCTGATTTCACTCCGTGAGCTTGCAGATTCTTCACTGTTCAGGACGCCGACCCCGTTGCCTGTGTTCCGAACTGGCATTCCCTCTCGGATTTACATGAACTAGCCAGTCTGGGCTATTCGGACATACTGGCAGGATGGGGCATAAGACCGGAGCGTCTATTTTGGTCACACCTGCTGGTGCGTCGCTACACTGTCGATATGACCACTGGCCCGCAACTTCCTGAGCGTCCGCAACTACGGCCAATCGAAGTAAGTCGCATCTCTCACGAGGGAAGCGACTTCTTCGTGTTAAAAGACCCGCGACACTTTGATGACAAGTCGCTACTTGTTCCGGTTTCTCTCGCGCCGTATCTCCGGAACTTCGATGGCACGAACACGGTCGAAGAGATAATTGAGACGGCGCTGAATACAGGAGCGCCGCCAGTCCAGCGCGAGATACTTGGCGATCTTATTGCACGGCTGGACGAGGTGTTTCTGCTTGCCAATGGTGCTTACTCAGCCGAAAAACAGAGGCGACTAGACGAATATCGTGATGCGCCTGCCCGCAAGGCCGCCTTCGCCGACCTGTCCTATCCGGGGAGCCCCGATGATCTACGCGCGTACCTCGATGGCCTTGCGTTTCCGTACATGTCAGGCCCCGTAGGCTCAGGCCCAAATTCAGGTTCTGGTTCTGGCTCTGGTTCTGGCGAATCAGGAACAGGTGATTCGGGCTCTGGCACATTTTCGGCCGCCAGCGATAATTACCCGTCGGGGATTCTAAAAGCAGTCCTCTCGCCGCACATCGATTTCGAACGGGGCGGCGATTCGTACGCAATGATCTGGGAGCAAGTGCGCAGCGAACTACAGGATGTCGAACTATTCGTCGTATTCGGCACAGATCACAACGGTGACGGGCCAAGATTGACACTCACCAATCAGAATTACGAATCGCCAATAGGTGGGCTTGATACCGATAGCGAGCTAGTAGATCAACTTGCAGAAATTCTTGCGACCGACGACTCGATTGAGAATCATCCGTTTGCAGATGAGTTCAACCATGCTGGCGAGCACTCGATCGAGCTTGTCTCGGTATGGCTACACAGGGCACTCGGTAACACGTCGGCGAAAATGCTGCCCGTGCTCTGCGGCTCGTTCGGCCGGCTAGTGCCAGAGCCAGAAGCCGGGCAAGTGCCCGATTCAGAACAAAAACCTGAAAATAAAGGCGAAGCCGATCTCGACGTTCATCCGCAGATCAGCGCGTTCATCAGACATTTGCAAGAGATCGCAACACAACGCCGCACCGTGTTTATAGCCGCCGCTGACCTGTCGCATGTTGGGCCGGCGTTCGGCGACTCCGAGGAAAGATTAGCCCCGCTGGACAGCGTGATTCGTGAGCAGGTCAGGCTACGTGATGAACAGTTGCTTGCGGCAATCGTAAGAGGCGACCGAAAACGGTTTTTCGAGATAATCAAAGCAGATTCAGATAGCAATAAGGTCTGCGGAGTCGCTCCGATCTACATGACCCTGTGGGCCGCGGAAGCCCAAACAGGCATCTGGAACGGCTATCAGCAATGCCAGGCCGATGAAAGCAACACATCGTTCGTTTCGATAGCTGGCGCAGCACTCTACGGATGACTGCCCCGGACGCACTGCCCGGACGCACTGGCCCATCCGAAAGTCACAGCCATCCCCCATGCGAGATGGCAGCTACATTTCAGTGCGGCACGTCGTTGTTATCGGGACGACTCGGATGAATAAGCCTCGAGCTGCGTCGTCCCGCTGACAAGCTCGCCTGTCGCCTGGTACAGCGCCCGTTCAACGATATTCATCGCCCTGTCGGCCACTCTCTCGACGTTGTGAGCGACCCACATCAGGTACGTAGCACGTTCAGCGCCATCCGGGTTGCTCTTCACGAGTTTCATCAGATCGCCCTGCACCTTGGCGTACAGGTCATCGACAACATCATCATCTTTCTCAAGATCAATACTGAGCTGTCGCACCGAATCCGCATCTCGGCTGATAAAGGCCTCCAGCGCACGCTTGAGCATGCTCACCGCCATGTCACCCATGCGCGGGATATCGATCAACTCTTTCAGCGGAGGGTCTTCGCCCATCGAAATGCTGATCTTCGCAATACCTTCGGCATAATCGCCAATCCGCTCAAGCTCACCTGCGATGTGCAGCGAAGCGACTATTCGACGGAGATCACCAGCCATCGGGGCCTCACGCCTTAGAAGTTCGATGCAGGACCGCTCAATTAGCAGTTCGGTCTCATCGATATGATCGTCTTCGTCGATGACCTTCTGGGATCGTTCAAGATCGCGTGTTTTGAGAGCGGTCAACGAATTGAAAATCGCCTGTTCCACAAGCCCGCTCATCAGGATTAGCTCGGCTTCCAGCCTACCGAGATCCCTGTCGAAATCCTGTCGCCCCGTCCGAAGTATGTTGCCTTGTTCATTCATATTGGCCACAGTGTACCCCTACTGTCTCTAACCGATGCGCCCAGTCACATAAGCCTCGGTCCGCTCGTCTTTCGGATTGCCGAAAACCTGATCGTTAGTGCCATATTCAATCAGGCGGCCAATCCGTTCTTCACCGGCCATCATCACCGCGGCATAATCGGATATGCGGGTGGCCTGTTGCATGTTATGGGTCACGATAATGATCGTAACCTCGCTCGAAAGTTCATGGATTAGCTGCTCGATCGCCTGCGTTGAAATTGGGTCGAGAGAAGAGGCAGGCTCGTCCATCAACACGATCTCCGGATTGACCGCCAGGGCCCTCGCAATGCAGATTCGCTGCTGCTGCCCACCTGAAACACTCAGCCCGCTATCACTCAACCGGTCCTTGACCTCATCCCATACAGCAGCGCGCCGCAGCGACGTTTCTACCACTTCGTCAAGGTCGTCGGTCATACCGTTGATCCGTGGGCCGAATGCAACGTTTTCGTAAATACTTTTTGGGAACGGGTTAGGGCGTTGGAACACCATTCCGATGCGGAACCGGATTTCTGTGGGGTCAACGCTATGGTCATAAATGTTTCGACCTGCGAAATTGACCGAGCCCTTCACCGTTGCACTCGGGATCAAGTCGTTCATCCGGTTAAAACACCGTAGTAACGTGCTTTTGCCGCAGCCTGAAGGCCCGATCAGCGCCACGACGCTGTTTTTTGGCACCTGAAAATCAATGTCACTGATAGCGGTGTTTTCGCCGTACGCCACCGAAAGATTGAGGGTCTCAAGTACCGGTTCTGTATCGTCGAACCTGATGATGTTTTCGGCTAGTCCAGCTTGCGACAACTGATCTGTGTCGTTGAAGGCCATCTCTTGCTCCGCTAAAAGGCCGTTTCGTGGTCCGTTTGGAATTCGATTTCACCACCAGAGGTGATAACGCACATAAGCATAAGCGGGAAACGTTAACAGAATGAAAAAATTACGTCACCCAACTTCTGGCGATCAATGCTCACGCAGCTTGTTTTGAGCGATTCAGCAACCGTTCCCACCCCGGCAGAACAGCCAGAGTCACCCATGTGCATGTAGCAAGTGGGTGACCGAACCGTTCGCTGGTGACGCCGCCGCCGAGCCGGTGCGGCAGGTTGCCGCAATATCATGCTCCTATTTCGGTTGTCCGTTGATAAACTTAATCTTTAGCCAGCAAATTCCCCCTCCATGACCACCTCCTCCTCCTCCTCCGGTGAGTCGACTGCTGTAGACGCTCCCGAAGCCCCAGCCGCGCTCCCATCAATACTTGACCTTTCACGCGACGAACTCATTTCCGAAATTAAGGAAATGGGCGAAAAGCGCTTTCGTGCCGACCAGCTGTGGCGGTCGCTGTACAACGAAGGCATTGAGAGCTTCGATCAGATGTCGACCCTCAGCAAGTCCTTTCGAAATTCACTCGGTGAAAAATTCTCGATAACGTCCCTCACAGAAACGCTGTCGCTCACATCTAAAGACGGCTCGACGAGCAAGTCACTGTTTCGCCTGCACGATGGCGAACTCATCGAAACCGTGCTGATGCGTTACGTATCGGACAGCCATCGTCGAAACCGGAAGACGGCCTGCATATCGACCCAGGCCGGCTGCGCGCTGGGCTGCACGTTCTGCGCCACCGGTCAGCAGGGCTTCAGGCGAAACCTGTCCGTTGGTGAAATCGTCGCTCAGGTAATCGCGATGCAGCGAACGGCCAGGGCCGAAGACGAAGCGGAAGTTGCTGCTGGCAAGCGTACAAAAGGCGAAATACAGGGCGTAACAAACGTCGTGTTCATGGGCATGGGCGAACCGCTTGCCAACTACGACAACACGCTGGCTGCCGTACGCGTGCTGAACGATGGGCAGGGCGTGAACATAGGTGCCAGGCACATCACGCTCTCAACTGTCGGGCTTGTGCCAGAAATTTTGAAACTTGCCGACGAAGAGCTTCAGATTAATTTGGCGATATCGCTTCATGCTCCCGATAACTCCACCCGCTCGCAGACTATGCCCATTAACAGGCGATACCCGATCGAGCAGTTGATGATGGCGTGTCACAAGTTCGTGGACAAGACAAACCGCCGGATTTTCTTCGAATACGTGCTGCTGAAAGAACAGAACGATTCGATCGAACAGGCGCAAAAACTCGGAAGACTGCTCAACGGGCTGCACTGCCACGTTAACCTGATACCGGTGAACCCGACGCGTGGAGGGCCGTTCGAGCGGACTGATCAGACGGCGGCGAGAATCTTCCAGGGCGGCCTGAAGCAGTACGGTATTCCATCGACCATCCGCATGGAAAAAGGTATCGATATCAACGCTGGCTGCGGCCAGTTGCGCGCTCGGGTAATAGACGAGAGCTAGCCGCTGCCGTAATGTCGGCCCCTGATTTGCGACCGCGCGCGTTGGCCGCGCTGTGCAGGTTCCATCTGAACACACCCCGGCAACGTATCGGGCAGTTCCCCTCTGACCATGAGAGAGAGGGCCAGAACGTGGTACGCCCCCCGAAACTGGCAGATGCACGATGATGCGTACTCATACAACCGGCCGCATAACATCCCATACGTCTGTACAATTCCGCCTCGTTGACAGGGATCGATAAATCCCTCTATTCCCCCGAACCCCAAACCACGTAGCGGAGAAACAACATGACTGGTCCCGTCTGGCCCGAGGTATACAAAAAACTCGGAATCTCGCCCGTAATAAATGCCAACAGCTGGGTAACTGCGCTCGGCGGGTCGATCATGCGCCCGGAAGTGATGCGGGCGATGGACGAAGCATCCCTTGTGTACGTCGACATGATGCAGTTGAACCGCGCCGCCGGTGAAGTTGTCGCCAGATCGTGCGGGGCCGAGCAGGGACTCGTCACCGCCGGGTGCTCGGCAGCACAGGTGCTAATGGTTGCCGCCTGTATGACAGGGCAGAGCGAACAGAATGTCGAACAGTTACCCGACACCACAGGGATGAAAAATGAAGTGGTCATATTCAAAGGCCAGCGAAATCGCTACGACAAAGCATTTGTCACTGCCGGGGCATCGCTGGTCGAATACGGTACAGCCGATTCAGCCACACCCGAAGAACTGGATGCCGCTATAACCGATGAAACGGCGTGCGTGGCCTACGTGATCGGCCCGTTCATCCCGCACGGAATTGGTCTTGAAGAGACAGTCCGCGTAGCCCATGAGCGAGGGGTTCCAGTGATAGTCGATGCCGCGGCCGAAGTGCCGCCTCGGGCGAACCTGACGAAGTTCCACAGAATGGGCGCAGATATGGTCGCCTTCAGTGGAGGCAAGGGGATTGGCGGGCCGCAGTCGGCTGGCTTACTTGCTGGCAAGGCCGATCTTATGGAAGCGGTGGTGATGAACTCGCTGAACCTGCACTCGCCAATCGCGGGTATTGGCCGGCCAATGAAAGTTTCTAAA
>CAYLWG010000040.1:0-17215 GCA_964387235.1 uncultured Dehalococcoidales bacterium | reverse complement strand
AAGTCCGACCAATTTGACACCGGAAATAAGTGTGCACAAATAGCCCGTTTTGGGCTGATTTGACGAAGCGCAGTTCGGCGGAAATCCGCCCCGTGTCACAGGGAGTGCAAACATAGCAAAAGAATTCAGGGTGAATCGCCGAATTCGAGCCGACGAGGTTCGGGTTATTCGCGGCGAGGATTCGACCGAGTCCGTAGTGATGCCATTACGTGACGCTCTCGATATGGCGCGGGATGAAGGCCTCGATCTTGTCGAGGTCGGCCCCAACCAAACTCCGCCCGTATGTCGCCTTTTGGATTACGGTCGTTTCAAATTTATTCAGAGCAAAAAACAACGAGAAGCCCGCAAGGTTTCACGGAGTGCAAGCAAGCAGAAAGACGTCAGGCTCAGCCCGGTGATGTCGGATAACGACATCGAAACAAAAATCCGTATGACGAAAAACCTTCTTGGCGAAGGCGCGAAAGTTCGGGTGTTCGTTCGGTTCCGTGGTCGCCAGCGTGCACACCCGGAAATAGCGATGAAAGTGCTGAGAAAAGTTGCAGAAGGCGTCGCTTCAGTAGCAAAACTTGAAAAACCGCCTGGAATGGAAGGCCGAGTGTTGAGCATATTGCTTGCACCATCGCCGCAAGAGAAAGAACGGGCCCGGCAGGGACGACCATCAGTGGCCTCAGGTAGTGCCGCCGAACCCGCCAAAACTGGTGCTGCGAGTGGGCCAGACGATACGGTTACAGCCGAATAATAAATACGAGGATCCGGGCAGCGAGCCCCGCGGGCAGCAAGCCCCGGATTCAGACGAAAATCAGGATCGAGAACGGAAGCTTTCTAACATGCCGAAGATGAAGACCCACAAGGGTGCCAAGAAGCGGTTCCACATAAGTGGAACCGGGAAGGTGCTGCGCTCGAAGGGTCCAAAAAGCCACTTCCGCCGCCGCAAGGCCGCCAGGGTTAAGCGCCTGTTCGGTGCGAAGGTGCCTCTCGATTCGAAGAAGATGTCAAAGACTATCAAGCAGGCTATCAGCGCAATTCGTTAGCAATAGCTGCATAATTATGTGAACTCATTGCCGGGCTCCCGGGAACTCAACAGAGTTCGGCAATTGTTTGATCGAGGAGAGAAACGTTGGCCAGGGTCAAGAGCGGAACAACTACACGGAGACGGCACAAAGCCGTACTCAAGGCAACGAAGGGGCACAGGGCCTCACGTAATCGACGATACCGCGTTGCGCGGGAATCGCTGACGCATGCGCTTGCCTACGCTACAGCCCACCGGCGCCTGAAGAAGCGCACGAACCGGTCGCTACAGATCGTTCGCATAAACGCGGCTGCACGCGCTAACGGTATCAACTACGCCAGCCTGATCCACGGCATGTCCCTGGCGGGAATCGTGCTCGACCGCAAGTCACTTGCCGAGCTTGCAATCCGAGAGCCGGAAGGCTTCTCAGAAATTGTCAAGCTCGCCCAAACAGCCCTACCCGCAGCCTGAGTTCGGTGCGCACAGCCAGCGTTCCGTACAGCCCTCTCTCGATCGCGGGAGAGGACTTGAGGTAGGGGAAGGCAGCTTAAAAAGCGGCAGGCTGCCGATAGTGCCGACAGCGAAGGTCTGACCGCGCCCGATCTTCCCAACTCGGCTCAATCTTGCTTGACCAGGGCTTGACCGAGATTTGATCTGGCACGCGTGAGGATCGCCTTACCAGCCGCGCTTCGGGCATGTCTTGCATGCCTAGCACCCCGTGAATTTCGTTACGCTCGGGGCGCGTTGAGGTGCTTTTCAAAGAACCTCGCAACCTTTTCGGTATAGATTTCCGGCTGGGTTCTAAACGCGCCTGTGTGACCGGCACCCGGCACGATCCACACCGTCTCTTCTCCCACTTCTATCTCATCGAAGCTGGCACCTGCGGCCCTGCCGAGCAACCGTGCATGTTCGACCGGAATTACCCCATCTTCTTCACCGTGAATTATCAGAACGGGAGTATCTGACTGTGCGATAGCGCGTGCGGGTGAAACGTCGGCAATTTCGATTCCGTACAGGGCTCTCACCATGATCTTCATGCCAGGGAACCACAACGCGAGAGGCCGCTTGACTCCTGTCATCGAGCCTTTCAGGATCAGCGAAAGATCGGCGAACGCACTATCGGAAACGACTGCTCCAAAATTGTTCGGGCTCGACCCTGCCAGCAATGCCACGGCCCCACCAAGAGAAAAACCGAGTACGCCGATCCTGCTTCGGTCGGCACCGTTGCTCACCAGGTAATCGGAAGCACCCTGAAGATCGAGTCTTTCGTAGAACCCCGACGACGATATAGCAGCAGGCGAATCGCCGCGTCCGCGCAGATCGAACATGAAAATTCCGAACCCGCGCCTGCTCAAAGTACTGGCGATATCGAGCATTCCGGTTTTCGAATCGCCGCGGTTCGTGTTGTCGCCATGAACCATTACGACCCACGGCAGCCCCCGTGCGATAACTCCACGGTTTCTGGAATCATCTCCGGTTTCGGCTCTGGCTCTGGCTCTGGCTTCACGAGCAGGCTCTGGTTCAGATCGGGGCCGGATCAACCATCCAGAAAGATCGGCATCACCGCCGCGGCTGGTGAAGCTAACATCGGTGTAGTTGAGACCGACAGAATCTGGCGCATTATCGGAGGGGACGCGGGCCGTCCTGATAAGGCCCGAGGCCAGGGCCGTTGACAGGCCGATGTATCCGCCCGCCACAACACCCAGCGCCGCAAAAGTTGTTTTCAGGAATCCCACATCCACATCGTAACGCGTAAACAGTACGCTCGGCTCAAAAAATACTTGCGGCATGCACCGCGTGGTGAAGGGCGGGCTAGTGAAGGTGAGGAATCAAACCTTCGATATGCGCAGCATGCGCAGCCGGACCACCGACAGAATCGACCATAACCAGCACCAGCAACAACGCCAGGTAAAGCAGCGAATACTTGTAAAGCCGCGTAGCCGCCGGTCGATCTGGCTCACGCGTAAGGCGAAATGCGAACCACAGGAACGCACTGTTTAGCACCACGATTCCGATCATGTACGTCCACCCAAGAGTAGTTGCAACCACGCCGAACAGTATGGTCAGAGCAGCGAGGACCGCGGTGTACAGAAGGATTTGAACAGATGTGTGTTCGACTCCGCGCACGACAGGGAGCATGGGGATGTTGGCGCGGGCGTAATCGTCCTTAATCATGATCGCCAGTGCCCAGAAATGTGGCGGTGTCCAGAAGAAAATGATCACAAACAGGTACCACGCCGCCAGATCAACCGTTCCCGTGGCCGCGGCGAAGCCAACAAGCGGGGGGACGGCCCCTGCCGCACCACCAATTACGATGTTCTGGGTTGTCATCCGTTTCAGGACTACGGTGTATAGCCCAAAGTAGAGTGCAGTCCCCGCCATGGCAAAGGTTGCTGCCAGCACATTTGCCAGCAGGGCAAGGACAGCGAACGCCGCGATATTCAGCACTATTCCGAATATCACAGCGTTGCGTGCAGATATTCGACCTTCAGCGACCGGGCGGTTCTTGGTGCGACCCATCTTGCGGTCGAGTTCACTCTCGTAAGCCATGTTCAGCGATGCTGCACCGCCCGAAGCCAGTGCGCCGCCAATAATCACTGCAATCAACACCGTAATCGTAGGAGTCGAACCGGCACCGAGAAATGCCCCGGCTACGGCAGAAACAAGCAGGAGCGACATTACGCGCGGCTTGGTGAGCGCAAGATAATCGCCCAGCAGCGATTTCGATGAACCGCTCTCGATTGCCTCGTTGGTAGTCATTTGAAAATTTTAACCGCTTCTGTCGAACCTTGCCTTTGGCCTCTGGCTTTTGGCGAGGTTCACTCCCGGGCGAATACTAACCTAAGCGGGGTTTGGTTCCCCCGTTGTTGTTTTTACCTTTTCACTATCCGCTCCGCTCCCTGTTCCGGCCAGTTCTCTCCGGGGGGAAGGGCGGAGTATAAGGGCAACGATGAACACCATGTCGACCCACACAAGTGTCGCAAGGCTAAGGTGTCCAGCCCTCGCCCACTCCGCAAAGGTAGTCCACGGGTTGGCAGCACCCATTAACATCTGGGCGATTATCAGGAATGCCGAAGCGAATGCTGCCGCTCGCAGGGCCGGCGAAACGTTGGGCAGACGCCGTGCACGGTGGCCGGCATATAGCACCGCGGCAATAGACACCAGCGAAAGGACGCGGTGTGTCATGTGGATCCATGCCAGCCCCGATTCAGGGATGATCGACCCTCCACAAAGCGGCCATGATGCGCAAACGGCTCCGGCCTCTTTCCATACCGCATATGAACCCGAGAGAAGAGCCACGAGGGTAAGGACTGCGGCAACTGCGGCAATGTTAAGCACGCTACGGTGCCCATCGCTAACTCGGCCCCAGAGCCACGGTGAACTTGCGCCCTGCGTGCCGTCAGGGTTAGTGCCCTGAGTTTTGGATATAGAACCTCGCCGGGCATGCGTCGCCGCCACCAGTGCCAGAACCGCCAGCAGGGCGACCATCTCGGCAAGCATCAGGTGAACGGTTCGGATGGCAGGGTCCAACTCGTTCAGTACGACTGCACCGCCTATGCCGCCCACCACCGCTATAAGGGCCAGGCAAGTTGTTGCGAGCCAGGCTACAACGCGGTCGGCCCGGTGCCGTGTCCACACTATGATCACCGCTGCCATAATCACCAGTCCAATCAGTGAACCAACCGTACGGTGACTGTATTCGAGCAGAACATTTATCGGACGCGGCGGAGTAGATTTTGGCCCGTCATACAGCCGGTCGATCGTGGCCTGATCGAGAGGAGGGATCAACTGGCCGTAGCATGTCGGCCAATCGGGGCAGCCATCGCCGGAACCTGTCACCCTCACAACGCCACCCAGAGTGATTTGTAATACCAGCCCGGCAACGGCGATTACGAGCAGCGTCAACAGCAGCCTGTCTCTCCAGATTGGAGTCGGCGGTACTGTGACGTTTTTTTTGTCCGGTGCGTCTGGGGCGCGATTTTTTGCGGGGGCTGGCGATTCCATGGTTATCCAGTTTTAAGCGGAGAGATATTGACCCCGGTGCGGCCCGTGATGGAGTGCGGCGTGAGCAGGTTGAAATGCTCATTACATCGGGTCGGCAACAATGATCGCGCAGAAATTGGCTGACTGGGCGTCAGATTATGGTGCAAAAACAAGGTCATGAATGCGTGACCTTGTTCGCCTCGAACACCGGAACCTACCCTGACGCTGGCGCACGCCCTCGCTAGAGTTCCCGGTACGCGATAAGAGTGGCGTCTACCAGAATGCGCTGATCGTACACACGGCGCGGCCAGCAGGTAACAAGAGTAATCTGCGCGTCTTTGGCCATCGATAGTTTCAAGTCGTCCTCGTGCACCTGGCTGGTTCCGGTCACACGGTAAATGAATTCCACGCTATCAGTAATTACGTAAACGTCGACCGGGTCCTGCTTTATCAACTCAGTGATTTCAGGAAGGCGGCTGAAAACACTGCCCTCGCCCGCGACAAAGCTCTCGAGATGTCCAAAGAACCAGCCGCTGCCCTGTTGGCCCGGCCCGGCTGTTTTCGGAATATGACCAACCGTGTTATCTGGAGTCTGGTACGCCCGCTGGTCCCCGAGGTTCAAGAGCGCCAACTCTTGAACGGTCGAATCGAGGTTAATCGCCGGAATCCTCATCCCGGTCGCCTCTTTAGCGGGGTCGAAATCCTGGAACAGATCTGTGGAAAGTACAGCGATAAACCCATCCGGTATCGTCGGCCCACCAAACGGGTCGGAACCGGCCCATTCAGGTTCCGCCCAGTATTTTGGGTTAAGCAAGTTTCCCGGGTACAGGCTGGCGAACCTGGCGACGTCGGGGGCCTTCAACTCAAGAGGAACGGGTTGCTCGCCCACGACCGGCGAGTCAGGGGCCACACTGGCAACCCTGCCCAGGTGCGGACCAAGATTTTCGTCAAGAACCGCGTAAATAAATTCGGCAGCATCGCCACCAGAGCGTGTACGTGAATAAATGTACGCGCTTGAAACTACGATCAGGGCAATACCCAAAAACGCGATTGCATAGGCAGCAATAGCGCCGAGGGAAATTCGGGTGCGCCTGGCGGCTCGGGTGTTTTCTGCGATAGCCATCTCAATCCAAGTACGACCTTCTGATCGCGGTGGATTCAAAGGCTAAATACTACCGGACTCGGGCACCTTTGATGATCGGTTCATTCAAGTGGATTTCACCGTTACGGATTTTCAGGTTGAATTCACATTTCGGATTAATGCAAACCCAGGCCTTGTAGTGAACAGAGGCCCCCTGTCCACCGAAGTCAGATAACGGGACAAGTCGCCCCTCGCCGCACGACATACATGCGGGCCAGTTATTAGTGTCCAAATCAGCCACACTCCAACGGGAAAAATCCCGCGTCTTGATCGATGACCGCTCTAATAATGTCGGTCTTTGCACCTCCTCCACCCTTAGCCGGAACGATAATTCGGGCCCACCCTGTCCTGATCATGTCTCAAATCTCCGTCGGTACATAGGGAAAATCACCGATCTGATAGGTACATTGGGCATATAGCGATGAATATTTTAGGAATCGAAACAAGCTGCGACGAAACGTCAGTCGGCATAGTGGACGGTAACGGTCGCGTTCTGGCAAACGTCATAGCGACCCAGGTCGACATACACGCACGATACGGTGGCATCATCCCTGAAATAGCTTCCAGACAGCACATCCTTGACATACGACCAGTGTGTGAACAGGCGGTTAGAGACGCCGGGATCGACTGGGGAGAAATAGACGCGATCGCCGCTACGCACGGTCCGGGCCTGGCCGGTTCACTGATAGTCGGGCTGAATTTTGCGAAAGGCCTTTCTGCCTCGCTCGATGTCCCATTGGTCGGCGTAAATCACATGGACGGGCATGTTTACGCTGCATGGGCACTGCCTCCGATCCCAGATGTAGAGATCACAGCTGGGGCAGGCGAGGTTGGCCTGAAATCCTTCCAAGAAGAAATCGGCAAGAAGCCAATCATGTGCCTGGTCGTTTCTGGTGGGCATACCGAACTGGTGCTTCTCGTAGGTCATGGGAAGTTCAGGCTTCTGGGCGAGACCCGGGATGATGCAGCGGGAGAGGCGTTCGACAAGGTGGCGCGCGTGCTCGGCCTGCGCTACCCAGGAGGGCCAGAAATCCAGCGTGTGGCCGAGGGCGCTCCCGAGATCGAGCCGTTTCCACGGGCCTGGATGAGGGGAACGGACGAATTTTCGTTCAGTGGTCTGAAGACAGCGGTGATAAACCGGGCCAGATCGCTGGGCATCTACCCACGGGAGAATCCCGACCAAAAGATCGACCCGGTGGTCGTGGCGGGAATGGCAAGGGCTTTTCAGGATTCGGTTGTAGATGTGCTAGTCACTAAAACAATCGCTGCCGCGGTGCGCGAGGGCTGCGCGGGCATAGTGCTGGTCGGCGGCGTGGCGGCAAACGGGCCCCTGCGCGAGACCCTCGCAGCGAAATCGCCGCTGCCGGTGGCGATCCCGCCGTTCAAGTTGTGTACCGACAACGGTGCGATGATTGCGATGAGTGGGCTCGTCAACTACAGGAACGGTCGTCGAGATGGCTGGGACCTCGATGTGATCCCGAACCTGAGAATTGGAACAACTGCTCTAGCGTGAAGATTTTGCCGCTATCCGGGCTCAAACATGAAGCCTGAAGCAGGAACCGGCCTGGACTAACCCGCTGCGGATCACGAGCGGTCGGTCGTCGCTGTACAGCTGTTCGTCATCATCCCAGTGAGGCTTGCGTCAGCCTGCCAGCTTGCGTCAGCCTGAAGGATAATTCCTGAACGGCGTGCTCGCGCGTGTCGGAACCAGCCGCCGTCGTTCGTTTTCAACTTCCCGGGCAAAAACCAGCGCGTGCGATGCCTTCCCTCCGATCTCGCCACTTATCTTCCCGCCCGCCGTTACGAACTCGAGGAAAACGCCAGCAGGCCTGATCCAGTAATCGGCCATCAGCACCAGTGAGATCAGGGCTACGGCGGCGGCGGCCACAATACCGACAGTCGAATCTGGGGTGACCTGCCAGACACCGATTGCGCTGAATAACCCGGCAGTGCCCCAGGCGGCACTTCGGCGTGCGCGGGGACGGCGTGAAATTTGAACCGAAGAGATGTCATTCAACTGGACCGATGCGTAAACCGCCCGGCTATCTGGCCCGCCACCGCCGTTAAAAATCACCCGCGAGTCGGTCAATTGGAAATAGCCACCACCGTCCGAATCCAGATCAGATATGACCCGCTCGCCAGGCAGCAGTATGTTTGACTGGCCGGATGTATTACCCAGAGGGGCGTTAGATTTCGACGCCGTGACGAATTGTGTTCGGTTCTGACCGGGACTTGTTTCTACTGCCATATACGTAATCGTATCGCAGGTGCCAATGTGTTTGGGCGGGAGCCGTGCGTAAGGATGAATGGGAGACTACTGCAGCAGGTGATCTGCGCTTCTGTGAAATCGTCAGTGGAGAATGGAACTTTTGTGCGTACCCGATTTTCGTTTGGGTTCACACTTCCGGGAATTTCGTCTGGTGTGGTTTGATCCCTCGCCTGAACATCTGCCGATAGAGGGCCACCAATCCTTGTTGATCACGGGCCGAACTGATCTCTGGAACCGAATAATCGATGCCGAGGGCCACTTTCGCCTCTTTAGTCAACGAGTTTTCGGAGAGCCGGGGATGCGTGTCGTAAATTGCTACGGCACGGTTTTTCAACCCAACACCATTCGGCACTACACCAGACGTTCTCGTTGCCAGCGCAAACGTGGCGGGCAGAACCACGTTAACCACGATTTCCGCGGCCCGAGCGGCCCCCATTACGGTGATAGTCGGGCTATTGATTAGCTCAACCGGCCTGAACATTATTGAGAGATCAGACGGCTTATCGACCCTGGCGACCCACTTTGCACAGGTGTTGGCGATACCACTTTGAGATGACCATTTTGGTACAAGGGCCGATATTGCTTTTATACGGACAACTGGCGAGTTCGCCGGACGCCCCCACGGACGTACCCAGTCCGGGGCCTTACCCACAGGCAACGTTACCCCCGCTTTTGGCACAACTGGCACAGCCCCGATACCTGTAGTACTGCTCGCAGACCCACGCGGGAAATCGGTTTTTTCGACCAACCCTGCCGCTCGCATCAACAGCGATTCGAGTTCAAGAGAACTTGAACAGGCTGCCGCCATGCTCCACGGCACTCGTGTCGCAAGAGTCCGGAACGCCCGTTTGTTACGCGGGTAACCGAGTGCGCCCATGATTCCGAGCCAGATCGCCTGATCGGCTCCGAACGATTCGATGTCCAGTGCTATCCCGGCTGCCTGAGCGTGAAACCGCTCGAGTCCGGCCGCTGCCAGGTCAAGCGTTCCCAGTGACCGCGCCGGTGGTTCCGGGAGTTCTGGACGACCAGTCCCTGAGCTTCCAGACCCCGGATCGGGTGCGTCTGAATCAGGAACCCCTGCTTCACTTCCCGCTGTCCCGGCACGTTGACAACCGGAATTTAAACGCGGTTTCACCGCCGTCCAGTTGAGAGCCAGGAGTGGAATCGACATGCCGGTTGCTTTGACCGCGGGCCGACCCTTTGATTCGGCCGCTACAACGTGCAGCACAACCCCGTTGTAACGCGGGTCTTTGTGATGGCCGTGCGTGTGCCAGTCCGACTCCCGTACATGTATTTCGATATCGCCGCGAAAAACAACCCCATCGTCTCGCTCAACAACAGCATCGGTGAAATCGGGACCAAGCGAACCACCGGGCTTTCCGCCATACACAACTCGGTATGAATGACCGTCACGGCCACGTATGCTGGCGCGTTCGAACCCGGCGTTTCGCCAGGCTGTATGCAGAATCGCTTCTGGGCCAGCCGGTCGTTTCGATGCGCTGTACTTGCGACCCGCATCCCTGACCACCGATGGTGGGGTTAATTTAGGACGCGCGGAGCCATACCGCAGTTCGGACGCTCCCGGCGAGACGAGAGTTCGTGAGCGATATCTATATGAGTCGAGACTGGTCCCTGGCCCTTGCACAGGTGAATAGATCAAAGGCGAAGCATGCTTCCGCGTGACACGTTAATCCTGTGGTGCCACCGACACCACAGGCCGAGGTTACAAGAACCCTTATGCGAACTCCTAGCCCAGCTTGTCGTTCTTATGCGCGGCGGCAAACGCCCGTGCCTCGCCAAGCATCAGTTCGGCAATTCCAGTCCCCGTTGTCAGGTCGCCACCAGCGATTTTGCCCGCGGCCCGCGCCCGCTTTTCTATATCGAGAGTCGCTGTAAGGCGCTCCGGATGATTGGGTTCACCGGGATGCCCGAGCGACTGTGCGAAATCGTGCGGCCCGCCTGTAACACCGGTCAGGCCGGGAACGGCAAGGATATCGTCGAGATTGTCCCACGCCTTTTTATCTTCGATCTGGGCCACGACGATCATGTTGTCGTTCGACCATTTTGCAAAACCGAGCTTGCCGCCGTACTTTTCGTCAAGCACCTGCTGATCGTTGAACTCGGTCCCGCGACCGCCGCCCCACGATCGTTTGCCCTCGACCGGGAACAGGCAGGCGTCGGCCAGCGCCTGCGCTTCGGCACCAGTGTTGATGTGTGGGCCAGTGATGCCCTGGATGCCGCGGTCCAAGTACAGGTTGACCTGGTACGGTGCGTTGTCGGGCACCCGTGCGATAACCGACATTCCGTATCCGTTAGCCACGCGGCATATGTCGTCGATGGCCGTTTCGGGGAAGTAGCCGTGCTCGCCATCAATAGATATCGCGTCGAACCCGACTTGGGCGGCCATTTCGACAAGGTGTAGGGAAGGGAACACCAGCGCAAAAGTCACAGCCTTCCGGCCATCCCTGTTCGCCTTCAAAATAGAATTTTCGATCATGTTGAACACCGCTTTCTAGTCGCTCCAACGCGAGTATGTAAATCCGATTCGATATCACTTGTTCGATCTAGCCACAACGTTCGCCAAGCTTTAAACGTGCCCCGGCACCGTTCGTCAAGCTTTAAACGTGCCCCCGGCACCGTTCGCCACGCCGTAAACGTGCCGTTGGCACCCTACTGGCACCTAAATTCCCCTTATGGTGCCTCCTGCTGAACTTACCTTCTTAAGTGGCGGGTGAGCGGCTATTTCGTTTTCGTTCAATTCCAGCCCCAGCCCCGGCGCATCGGAAAGTTCAACATACCCGTCCACCTGCCGCGTAAAACCGTCCAGCACCGTGAAATAGTGCTCCGTGTAAAACTCGGCGTGATACTCCTGAATCTCGAAATTGATAATCGAAGCATCCAGGTGCATCTCCGCCATCGCCCCGACTGGCGAGCATACGTTATGCGGAGCCATCGTAATGTGCTTCGCCTCGGCGATGATAGCGATCTTCTTCAGCTCGGTAATCCCGCCCGCGTTGGCGATATCTGGCTGTAAAACATCTGCCGCGTGTCGTTCGATTATCTCGGCAAACGGGAATTTTGTGTAAAGCCGTTCTCCCGTGGCGATCGGGATGTTTACCCTGCTCCGCACTTCTAGGAGTTCGGCGATTCGTTCCTGCGATACCGGCTCCTCGTAGAACAGCGGGCGGTATTCTTCCATCCTCAGGCCGATCTGAATGGCGTTCATCACGTTGAACTTAGCGTGCGCTTCGAGCAGGATATCTACGTTCGGCCCAACCGCTTTTCGCACCGCTGCAACGCGGTCTTCTGCCAGCTGCAGTTCTTTGAGTGAAATCTTGTAGTAATTCTGTTGGCCGAACGGGTCGAATTTTAGCGCGGTGTAGCCCATGCCGGTCACAATTTTCGCCTCTTCGGCATTTTGCGCGGGCGTTCCGGGGTTCGTGTACCAGCCGTTGGCGTAGACGCGGATGCTGCGTCGGTGTGCGCCGCCAAGCAGCTTCCACACTGGTTGGCCGAGCAATTTGCCTTTGATATCCCACAGGGCGATATCGATTCCCGAGATGGCAGTTGTGGCGAGCCGACCGCCGCGCGACTGGGGATCCTGATACATAGCGGTCCAGAGAACCTCTGATTCGAGCGGATCCTTGCCCTTCAGGTATTTTTCGACAAACGCAGTGATTAAACCCTTCACCTGCTCGTCGTCCTGCATTGGCGAAGCGTCGCCAAGCCCGTAAATAGCGGGGTCGTCGGTGTTCAGTTTCACCAGCAGCCAGTTGCGCTGTGCGTTGTGGTGGTTCGCCGAAAACTGCCTGAATTCAACCCCGGTTATAGCTGGCATTTGCTTTTGGATACCCTTTGGAAACTTCGCGCCGTGATACCTTCTCGATATCTCGCCCGCATTCTTTTTATGACAGGCGCGGCGGGAGTATACGCCGCCTGATGCCGATGTATTCGGCCCGGAGTATCGACATGAGGGATTCTGGGGCATCTATGATGCGGGCGCACAACCAGACGGAAAAGCCAGAAGCGAGTCTCGGGGCATCGTCGTAGCAAGATTCTCCCCGTTAGTTGTGGCCCGGAACCAGAAAAAATCAGAAAGTCACGTAGAAATTGGCAAAAACTTTTCGCTTATGGGCGCTTTCGGACACCCATGTCGGAACCGAGATTAAATTTGGACGTCGTTCGCTTGAAGAGGTAATCCAGCACGCAGAAGCATGGCCCGCAAACGAGCCGGATGCGTCGGATGGGGCTGCGGGCTTCGACATAGCCGTGAATCTGGGCGACTTCTCAGGCTCGCAACATCCGCCCGACGACGAAGAGGGGCAGCTGGTAGTGTCTCAGTACGCCACGGCAAAAAAACACGGACGTGAACACTTCTACGATGTGATCGGAAATCATGATGCCTCTGGGGCAGACGAGCCGACGCAATGGTGGTTCAAGAAATGGATCGACCCCACAGGCGAGAGTACCGAATTCTCGGGAATCGACAACACGAAAAGGCCGTACCCGACCACAGGCACATGGGAACACTATTCTTTCGAGGTCGGCAACATCCTGTTCCTGATGCTCGCCGATAGAAACGATGGCGGCCCACCGATAGGGCGGGGCGAGTTCGGCGGTTATCCTGCCGGTGCGATTTCGGAAGAGACGTTCGAGTGGTGGACAGAAAAAGTACGCGAGAACACAGACAAAATCGTCATCACCGCACATCACCACATGATTAAGGAAACCACGGTGGCGACGGGCCTGAACGAAGGTTGCGACCTTGGTTATCACGGTCGGATGCCCGACGGTGGCGCGCCAGGGTCTTCGTTTATCTACTGGGTCGGCGGCCAAAAAGATTCAGGCCGAATCGAGAATTTTCTGGCCGAAAACAACCCGGCGATAGATATGTGGCTCGGGGCACATACCCACACTCATCCGGACGATACGACCGGTGGCAGGTCGCACATCGAGCAAAAGTGGGGTGCGAACTTTGTGAACGTATCTGCAATCACCCGTTATCACGGCGAAAGACATTCAATCCCCATGAGTCGCCTGTTTACATTCACCGAAGGCTCCAACGAAGTGAGAGTTCAGTGTTACCTGCACACATCGCAATACGCGCCGCAAGGCTGGTACGGGCCGTCGGAGCGCACCCTGAAACTCCGCCATAAATTCCAGATGGTGCCATTGGCACGTTTAACTTAGAAATCGGCCAACGCGTCCCGACCCTGTGGAGGGACCCGGGGTGTGCGCCAGCGTAGCGGAGAATAACAATGACCAAAAGAGTCCAAGAACTATTCGATCTCACAGGCCGGACGGCGATCGTCACCGGCGGTGGGACGCATCTCGGAACCGCCTTCACAGAAGCCCTGTGCGACCTCGGGGCAAAGGTCTACATAGCATCACGTAGGGCCGAACTCTGCGAGCAAGTAGCAACTGATTTACGGGAACGTGGCTACGATGTGATTGGGCTGGGATGCGATGTTACCGACGAATCGCAGGTCGATAAGCTGGTCGAGCGTGTAATGAACGATACGGGGCGACTTGATATCGCCGTCTGTAACGCCGGTGGGTCGTTCAACACAAAGCACCCGCCCGATGCCAGCATCGACGAGTTCAGGCAAACACTTGAAGTCAACATGACCGGAACCTATATCACCGCTCAATCGGCGGGTCGGGCGATGATCCCGGCACGGCGCGGCTCGATCATCACGCTCGGCTCGATCAGTTCGACTCTCGCCATGGACATCCGTTCTTACAAGACCGGTTACAAGCGTTCGGGAGCCCCGTACGTTGCTGCCAAGGGCGGGGTGCTGATGATTACCCGGGCGATGGCTGCCGAGTTTGGCGAATACGGGATAACTGTGAACTGCATCAGTCCGGGGCAGGTCCCGAGAGTTACAACCGATCCGGACCAGATCGAAATTTTCCGCAAGATGAACCCGCTTCAGCGAACCGGGCTGTCGCAAGATCTGAAGGGCATGGTAGCGCTGCTGGCTTCAGATGCCGGGGCATGGATTACAGGCCAGGAGCTACGAGTAGATGGCGGCTGGTCAATCTGGTGACGCTAGCGTCGTTTAAATTAGGTCAGGAATCAGCTTGGAATGAGCTGGACGCTTGCGTCGTTTAATTTAAATCAGAGAATCGACTCGGAATAAACTGCACCGCGCGCTAACTCCTGGCCCTGCGGCACTTGCCAGTTGATCTGGCTCAACGGCGCAGTACCGCAGCCACGGTTACTTAGCAGTTCCGTCGGGTGAACACTTGTCGCAGCGTATCTGAGCAAGAGCGGTATCCAACCCGACACTGTACCGCGCACCGTCACGCACACTTGCACGCACCCACCGGGTCTGCCTCCGGGCACGGGTGCGGCTCAAAGTGCGCAGCCCAACTGGCCCGCCAGTTCGCATACGGCTGACATGCCGGGCGGCATTACGGTTGGCACGAGCGGCACTTGCGGTCGAAATCCCACCGCCCTGAACTGCGAAGGCAACAAGCACCGCTATCACCACCGGCGCCGCCACACGTCGCGCCACGGTGCCAAGCAGGCCGCCAAACCAGTGCGGCGCCTCGGGCCGCCGGTTAATCAACTCCGGTTTCAGGCCGTGTGCAAGCAACTGCTGCTCGTCGCCAGATTTCACAGCGTCGAGTTCGCACTCCGAAAGCCCGAACCGTCGCATCGCGGCTTCGGGGCTGCGCTGGAAACGTGAAAGTAATGAATCATCGGTCATCAGAGCCGTGATGGCGGAATTCAGTCGCTCAGTCATATCTCGCCCCTAAATCTTTATTGCACACTTCTAACAAGTCGTTACGGATTCCGATTCAAACCAGATCCGTCTGGCGGCCATGGTCTCAACGCCCCAGCGGCAGAGTCAGGCATTTCAACCCGCCACCGGCCTTGTGAAATTCGCCTAATTCTAAAGTATGGGCACGATACCCGAGCCGTTCGATAGCGTCAATTAGTCCTGAAGAAATCATGCCCGTCAGAAACGTATTGCCAACTGTAATTCCGTTGCAGGCAAACTGTTCGGCGTCTTTACGATCAATCTTAATGATCTCTTTTTCGAGAATCGGGCTGCCCTTTAGCGATGCCATGCCGCCCTCAAGCGCAGCCTCGAACACCAGGTAGCCAGCGTCACCAACGCGCCCTACAGCCATATCGAGGTGCAGGTACTGGCGGTCGACAAGCGGGATCCGGTGGAGCGATGTTCCGCCGGTCAGTTCAAGAAGTTTTTCAAAATACCTTTCTCCCGATCCGTCGCCACCGGGCTTAAGGCCACAGGCAAACGAACCGTCGTGAAGGCGCAGGGTGTTTCCTCCGTCAAGCGTCCGGTTCGGCGGTATCGCTTCCACTGTGAATCCATCGGCACGAAGCCAGTTTGCGAAATTTCGCGGCTCTAACGTGCCGCGCGGGCCGTCATTGCGTAGCACCAACGCATGCCTGTCGCTCAGGATGATTGCGCCATCGGCTGTAAAGACCTGGGCAGGCGAGTGCGGGGATGATTCCAGTATTTCCACAACAGCACCGGAATCTTCCAGCGCAGTCACCATCGCTTCCCACTGCTTCCGGGCCCGGGGGATATCGACCGATTCGCGGTAGCTCATCCACGGGTTGAAAAGAAACGTAGAGTCGAAATAATCGGGAGAGCAAACAAGAAAACGCTGTTTTTCCGCTGGGCCGGTGGTGCAAGCGGTGCCAGTGGCACGTTTATTTGAGGGCATTTTCAGCCTGCTCCAAGTCGGAAATCACCCTTCTGTTCTGCGGTATACAGGCCGACCGAATCGCCCGCACCAGAGATGTCCTCAAAAGTGGCTAGCCACACTAGCCACACAGGCCTGCAACCTGCATTGCCGCACGAATGACCTCGCGGTCGTCGTCCGAAACAGCCGGGTTCGGCAGCCGCGGCGCACCGCCTTCGTAACCAAGAATATCGAGTGCAGCCTTGATGCCCGCTGCACCCCGCAAAAGAATCTGGTGGTCGGCCTCAATTATCCGCGACTGAATTTTCTGAGCGGTCGCCAGATCGCCGTTCATCACGCTCGAAATAATCGCGTGACATTCCGTCGGAGCCACGTTCCCGAGCATCAGGCAGGCACCGTTCGCCCCAATGGCAGTCATCGCCAATAGCAGCAAGCCGTTACCCAGCCAGAAAGGCTTATCAGTGGTTACGAAATTGCGAACCCGCGCCTCGAACCGCACGTTACCCGAAGCGATGTAGCCGAATACGTTATCGATATCGACCAGTTCGCCGATCACCTCTGGCTCGGCTCCGATTGGAGATGCACCACCGGCAAATTGCCCCGGGGCCATCTGGTGAATGACCAACACCGGAACTGGCACACGTGGAATAACCTGCTCGAAATAACCTGTGACATTCGTGGTGAGTCGAGGAATCCTGATGCGGATCATCTCGGCCCCGGCCTCGACCAGTGCCTCGGCAGTGCGTATTGATTCGGTCACCGACGAGCTATCGACCCCGCCAATGATGAACTTTTCTCCGTTGCGGGCATTGTTCACCGTGCGCACGATATCGAGCCGCTCTGTTTCAGAAAGAAACTGCTCTTCGCCGTTCTCCGAATTCAGCACAAAGCCTGAAAGCGGCGTTTTCAGCCATTTCTCAACGTTCCGCTCAATGGCGGCATGATCGACCGAATCATCTTCCTTAAAGGGAGTAGGACTGGGAGCAACAACGATTGGGTTTTGAGTAGGGATGGTCAAGGTTGGCCTTATATACGTTTCAGATAAAAAATTAACAACTCATAAACAGGCTCGCACGCCGACTATGTGGAAAATACCCTGTCACAACCCAATTTCCCGACCGAAGTG
>CAYLWG010000039.1:8693-17342 GCA_964387235.1 uncultured Dehalococcoidales bacterium | reverse complement strand
TTCTGTGTTTCAAGGGGCAATGTTTGCCGTGCAGATGCCAGCCCGACAGGCTGCGATTCCGTCGCTGGTCAAAAAAAACCAATTGCCAAACGCGTTCGCGCTGAACGCCATGGCCATGAGCATGATGACCCTTCTTTCCCCGGCGCTTGCAGGCCTGTTATACCAGGTGAGCGGTCCTGAGGTTGTCTACCTGATAGTTGCCGGCGTGATGCTCAGTTCGGTAATTTTCACCTCGCTGGTGCCAAGAATGTACCCGGCTAAAAATGACAAAAAACGCTCAATGCTCACCGATATCATCGCCGGGTTCAAGTACATCGGAAGAAACAAATTTGTTCTGAACCTGATGATTTACAGCGTGATTGTTGCGTTGTTATCGATGCCATTCAGGATGCTGGTACAGGTCTACGCTGCCGATATATACGGGTCTGAGGCGTCGCAGGTCGGACTACTCCTTACAGCTCTCGGGCTAGGCGGGTTGGTCGGGTCCATTTTCATTGCGAACCTTCGTAAAGGGCATCGCCGCGGCTGGGTATTGCTCGGTGGGGCGTTGGTGTCTGGCTTTGCACTGACGCTGATCGTTGGGTTTCCCGTTTATATAGCGGGAATCATTGGAATGATTGGAATCGGGCTTGGAGAGCAGGCCCGATGGGCGCTCGGCCAAAGCCTGATGATGGAAAACACGATCGATGAATACAGGGCAAGGGTCATGAGCGTTCTGATGATGACGTTCGGGCTGATGCCGCTGGGAATGCTACCGCTCGGGTTCGCAATGAAGGAGCTGGGTGCACGGCCCGCGGTTGGAATAATTGCGGTTCTTCTGCTAATTTTCGCCTTGTCCTCGATCTTCCTGATGCCACGCCTCCGCCGGGCAGAATAGATATTTCCGCCCGACTGTCGACGATATCCTGAAGCGTTGTTTCCGGGCATCATGTGTGTCGATTAGTTGAAAAATAAAAACTGGCACTTGTCACTAAAAATCCACATACCACTGATCGACTCGAAACGTGCGCGCAACAGAGTGAAGCGAAGCCGACTGTTATCAAGAACATTTTCCTCACTCGGTCAGTCAGATTTCCGGCATCTCTGGTTTGGCATGCTAATGCTCATGGCAGCCGTGAACATCCAGATGCTCTCTCGGAGTTACCTGGCGTGGGAATTGACTCGTTCGCCGATTGCCGTCGTTATTGTCGGGGCGGGGTTTGCGCCCCCGATACTGTTGCTCTCCCTTTATGGCGGTGCAGTCGCAGACCGATACTCCCGCAAGCGAATAATCCAGCTGGGTCAACTGGGCATGCTCGCCATTTCGCTGGTTATCGCGGTATCGATCTCGACAGGCTCTATCACCGTCTACCACTTGGTCGCAGCATCACTTGCACAGGGCACCGTGTGGGCCTTCCTGATGCCAGCCCGACAGGCGATCATCACTCAGCTTGTCGATGACGATCAGATGACGAACGCGATTGCCCTGAGTGCATCGGGGATGTCGCTGATGACACTCGCAGCACCGGCGGTAGGTGGGTTGATCTACGGGTTTTGGGGGGCCGCAGCCACTTACTACACGATTTCTGGCCTGACCGTAGGCGCGTACATCTTGATGGAGTTTGTTCCGCACATGGCCCCGGTTGCCAGGGGCAACCGACGTATGTGGCGGGATATCAAGGAGGGGCTTGCCTACACAAAACGTAATCGCACTGTGCTGATGTTGCTATTGGTAGCAACAAGCACAGCGCTTCTCGCAATGCCGTTCAGGTCGTTGTTACCGGTGCAGATCGAGCGTGTTTTTAATATGGAAGTCGAAGCACTGGGTCTGCTGTTGAGCATGATCGGGCTCGGTTCCCTGTTCGGCTCTCTGGTAATCGCGGGGCTTTCGAAAAACAATCATCGCGGCTGGGTGTTACTAGGAGCGAGCATAGTATCGGGAGTGGCGATTCTTCTAGCGTCGATCACCACGACGTATGCCATCGCTCTCGTAATAATGGTCATTCTGGGTATCGGAGACTCGGGTCGGCGCGCTTTGAACGCATCGCTGATTATGGAACAGACCGACGACGAATATCGCGGTCGCGTGATGGGCGTTTACATGATGAACTTTGGCCTGATCCCGCTGGGGGCCATCCCGCTCGGGTTCATCGCCGAATGGTTCGACGTACGCCTGTCGTTTGCAGTTGCAGGTGGCTCGCTTATAGTTGCGGCTATCGGTTACACGGTCCTGACCAGGCATATTCGTCGGTTGTGATCACAAAGCTGCACCACCCGGATTGAGAATCCCAGCGGGTGTAACGCTCATTCTGCTGTGGACTGCAAGTAAACTTGCGACCTGCCTCATTTGAATAGGCCCGTTCGATCGAATTTTGGGCCGCGAAAATCATCAAACAGGCCTGTCCTTCTGCAATACAAAAAATGACGATTCATGTTCTAAGCGACGAACTATCATCCCGCATCGCTGCTGGCGAAGTGATCGAGCGCCCTGCTTCGGTAGTAAAAGAGCTCGTGGAGAATTCACTCGATGCCGGTTCGACCCGAGTCGACGTTATTGTCGTCGGCGGAGGGGCGCGGTCGATTACAGTTGTCGATAACGGGCAGGGCATAGCTGCCGACGAACTGACAATCGCTTTCGAACGGTTTGCCACATCAAAAATTGACGAATCATCGGATTTGATCGCGATTGGAACGCTCGGCTTCAGGGGAGAGGCGCTCCCGTCGATTGCATCTGTATCACGCGTCGAAATAACCTCGAAACAGGATGGCGCTGGCTCTGGCTCTGGCGCAGGTGCAAGGTATCAGGTCGATTTCGGCAAGCCGGGGTCTGTTGAGGCTGCCGGATCACCGCAGGGAACACGAATCGAAGTGTTCGAGTTGTTTAAAAACGTCCCGGCGCGATTAAAATTTCTCGGTTCGGCGGGGCGTGAGCTTTCTCGTATTCAGACGATGCTGGCATCGCTGGCACTGGTCTATCCACACGTAGCGTTCAGCCTTAACGCTGACGGACGCGACCGGATGCGCACTATCGGGTCAGGAAACATCGTCGACGCGGTATCTGGAGTGTACGGCCAGAAAATTGCTGACCATATGCTAATTCTGGAAGCGGACGAATCGGCGGCTTTCTCGGTGGACGGGCTTATCAGTTCACCATCCCTCAACCGATCGAACCGCACGTATATAACCCTGTCGGTAAACGGCAGGTGGATTCAATCTCGGCGTCTGTCATATGCGATTGAACAGGCCTATCGGGGATTTCTGCCCGAGCGCAGATTTCCTATTGCAGTTGCCAGGATTCGCACGCCACTCGACGATGTAGACGCAAATGTCCACCCGTCCAAGGCCGAAGTACGTTTTTTGCGAGAAGACCTTGTTTACTCGGTTGTCCAGCGTGCGATTCGTGGGGTTCTCACAGCGCATGCCCCGGTACATGGGCTGGGATCGGGGCGGGCCACGGGTGCGCCAGGCCTGCTGAGAAGTCCCACAGGGGATGGAGGGTTTGGCAGGCGTGGAGAAACACGATCCACACAGGATGGGCTCATTCCACCGATGTCGATGGGAGGGCATTCGACGAAGGTAGAGGTTTCGCGAGCAGGGCAGGCAATCGAGTTATCAGCCGATTACGGTGCAACCACACCTGTATCCGAACAGACCCCACTTTCTGAAACTCTAAATCCTGACTCCCTCAATTCGGATGGCATGTCATCACAAGCAGCCACGCCGAGGGAAACCCTCCCGGTATTGCGAGTGATCGGGCAATCACATCAGACGTATATCGTTACGGAAGGTCCAGACGGCGTGTACCTCATCGACCAGCACGCCGCTCATGAACGGGTGATGTACGAGCGGGTCAAAGCGAAATTCGATGAAAATGTGATCGAGTCACAACCTTTGCTGGAACCAGTCACAATCGATCTGGCACCCGGGATGATGTCGACAGTTAACGAACACCTGGAAGAGTTGAACCGGGTCGGTTGGGGGGTTGAATCGTTCGGGGGCAACAGCCTTATCGTGAGGAGTGTTCCGGCTTCCCTTGCGGTAAAGGCGAGCGGAGACGGGACGGGCCAGATCTTCGTCGCTGTGCTCGATGAGTTGAGTGAGGGCGGCTCGGGGGAGTCGTGGCGAGAAAGAATGCTTGCGACAATCGCGTGCCACTCGTCCGTCCGTGCGGGCCAGACGCTTTCGATCGATGAGTGCAAGAGCTTGATTAGGCAGTTAGAAAAAGCCGAACACCCCAATACGTGCCCACATGGCCGCCCAACTATCGTTCTGCTGACAGTTGGTGATCTCGAACGGGAATTCAAACGCCGGTAATGATTGTCACTGGCCAATACGATTGTCGGAAGACTCGGAACGCGGTCGGGGCAGCACGGTGTTCACAGAAAGACTGTGTTTACAACAACGGAGCGCCCGGCACCGGGTGTCGGAACTGGTAAATGGCGCTCTGGGCACTGCCGCAGACGAAAACCGTCTTCATGTCGCTTCCACCGAACGCCAGATTCGCCGGAGCCCAATCGGGCACGTGAAACAGATCGAGCAGTTCGCCCGATGCACTCACGTAAGCGATTGCTCGAATCACCGGCAGAGACAGCAGGATATTGCCTTCCACATCGACAGCAATTCCATCAGGATTACCCGGCTCGCGAAATCTGCGGATCAGTGTCTGGCCCTGCACACGGCCCGTTTCATCGATCATGAATGACACCAGGCGATGTGCGCGACTTTCGGTCACATAGACACTTTTGCGGTCGGTCGAGACAGCAATTCCGTTCGGATACGCCAGATCCATTGCAAATACACTGACTTTCCCATCGGGCGACACTCGATAAATCGGGCTGATCGCAGGGTCGGGCAGCGGTCGTCTTATCGGATCGGTGAACAACAGATCGCCATTCGGCAGGAAGCAGAGGTCGTTGGGGCCGCCAAGAGTGGTTCCTTCATATTCGTCTACAAACGTTTCCACCTTGCCATCCGCACCGACCCGCAGGATAGCTTTGAGTCCCGCATCGGCGATGAACATTTCGCCCGCGGCGTTGAATGCCAGGCCGTTCGGTCGGCCTTCCGTTTTCGCCACTTGAGTAATGTCACCATCGGACGAAACGCGAACAATTGCAGCGTCCTCGGTGCTAATCAGGTACAACTCGCCGTCAGCGCCAATCGCGGGTCCGTCCGGGCCGACGATTCCAGAGGCGAGGACTTGGAAATCGGGAGGAATGTTGGTCAGGTCTGTGGTCATGATGATCCGCTGAAGATTATGCCTCGCCCAACAGGTGTACAACATGCCGGGACAACGCACGGTAAGTATGACATCCCTAGCAGCGATTGCCGACACTTTTTTATGACTGTAGAATTGTGAGCAATTGACCGACCGGTCGGTCGGTATACGAGTCATCTTTCCCACACGCCTTCATACCCAGGGCCATCTAACAGCAATCGTGTCCATTTCTTCAGTCAAACAGCGAGAACAAACCCGCGAACGCATCCTCGAAGCTGCCGAATGGGTATTCGCCGATAACGGTTATCACGATGCACTCGTTGATGAAATTGGCAGGCGAACATCGATGTCCAAGGGCGGGCTGTACTTTCATTTTCCCAGTAAAGAAGACCTGTTTTTTGCTGTGATGGACCGTCTTGCGAACAAACTGGTCGGGCGTGCCGAACGGGCTGCAGCGAAGGCCGATTCACCTATTGCCGCCGCAGAGGCCGCGCTTGGGGCGGTGGTTTCGACGCTATCAAAGCAAAAACGGCTTGCCCGCTTGCTGGTTACCCAGGGCTACAGCATGGGTAACGCATTCGAGTCGAAACGTGCCGAGATATTCGACCGGTTTGCCAGTGTCATCAGGCAGCGGCTTGACGAAGCGGTAGCTACGGGTCAGATCGATGATCTGGATACCGATCTGGCGTCACGCGTCTGGTTGGGAGCGGTGAACGAAATCATCGTGCACTGGCTCTTCTCTGATGGCCCATCACCGTCGGAATCGGCGCTCGAACTAAAGAAAATGCTCGTTGCCTCGGTTGGCGGCGATAGGTCTGAACCACGACCGACACCTGCGTCCAACTCAACGGTGGTGTCCGCATGACCAACACTGCTCTGCGGCCTGGTATCCAGGGTTGGCGGCGAGTTACAGTCTTCCTCGAATCGATTAAATTTCAACACTCGGTGTTTGCGCTTCCATTCGCGATCCTCGCAGCATTCTTATCTGCCGGTGGGTGGCCCGATTGGACTGGATTCGCCTGGGTGCTTGTCGCAATGGTTGGAATGCGCACGTTCGGCATGGCGGCAAATCGCCTGATCGACGCGGAAATCGACGCACGTAACCCCCGTACTTCCTCAAGGGCCATTCCGGCCGGGACGATCAGCCGCCGAGCGATGAGCATATATATGCTTTTGGCAGGCCTGATCTTTGTCACCGCGACATCGCAACTCGACCCCGTAACATGGCTGCTCGCTCCCATACCCATCGCCATCATGGTTGGCTATCCGTACTTGAAGCGGTTCACCTGGCTGGCACATTTCGGAATGGGTTCGGTGTATCTCATCGTGCCACCTGCGGTATCGCTGGCCCTGACAGGCACTATGCCTTTCGGATTTGTCCTGATCGGGTTGGGTTCGATGGCCTGGGTCGCCGGATTCGATATCCTCTATGCGACCGCCGATTTCAAGATCGACCGCGAACAGGGACTGCACTCGGTTCCCGCCCGATTCGGAATTTCCGTAGCACTCGTCTTTTCAAGAGGTATGCACATAGCGGCAGTCGTGATTTTGACGCTTGCCGGCATGGTGTTTGGCGCGGGTGTTTTGTATTTTGTCGGAGTCGTGGCAGTGGCCGGATTACTCGCATATGAACAATCACTTGTTTCATCCGACGATCTTTCTAAACTAAACATGGCTTTCTTCACGATGAACGGTGTAATCGCACTTGTTTTTGGCACGTTCGTAGTAATTGGTGAGGTGATCTGATGGGTGTCTATGTGCTTGCAATCGCAGGAGCCAGCGGAACTCCGTACGCCCGACGCGTTCTTGAACAGATGCTATTGGCCGGTCACGATGTAAAAGCTGTGATTACCGACGCCGGTCGTAAGGTTCTGGATGTCGAGGAAAACCTCATTTTGACCGGGAATTCTGAGGCCGACAGGCCCGTTCTGTTGGACTGGGCGCAGGCAAACGACGCACCTGGAATTTTTGAGCTTTACCACCATAAGGATGTTGCCGCCCCGATAGCCTCCGGGTCATTCCCAATCGATGGAATGGTTGTTGTGCCATGCTCGGGTGGGACGCTCGGGCGCATCGCCCACGGTATATCAAACGGCCTTCTCGAACGGGCGGCTGACGTTTGCCTGAAAGAGCGACGTCGGTTGGTGCTTGTTCCGCGGGAGATGCCCCTCAGCCTTATTCACCTGCGAAACATGACAGCGGTCACCGAGGCCGGGGCCATCGTGTTACCAGCTTCGCCGGGTTTTTATCACAGGCCCAAAAGCATCGACGACCTGGTCGACATGGTTGCAGGGAGGATTCTTGCCTCGCTCGGTATCGACTCTCACCTGATGAAGCCATGGCTCGGACCGGGGACACGCTCTGGTTCTGGTTCTGGTTCTGGTTCGGAAGAGGGGGGCCTGTAAGTGGCGTTTACCGACCTGCAATCGTTCCTCAAACTTCTGGAAAAAGAGGGCGAACTCCATCGCGTTACCGAAGAGGTTGATGCCGAGCTTGAAGTGACGGAAATAGCGACCCGGGCCGTGAAAGAAGGACTGCCAGCCCTTTTATTTGAAAACGTGAAGGGTTCCGACTACCCGCTGGTGATTAATTCGATGGCCTCGATGCGGCGAATCGAACTTGCGCTGGGACGACCTGCCGAGGCTCTTGGTGAAGACATCGTGCGGTTCATGGAAGATGTGAACCCTCCAAATCTTGGGGCTTTCTGGCGCAATCGAAAAACCGGCTGGCGGTTGCTGAAGATCAGGCCAAAAAACACACGACGCGCCTTATCTCAACAAGTGGTCGAAGAACCCCGTCTCGACCAACTGCCGATTCTGAAGTGCTGGCCTGAAGATGGGGGAAGGTTTGTCACCCTGCCGCTGGTGATAACTCGCGACCCGGAGACCGGTGCCGGGAACATGGGCATGTACAGGATGCAGGTGTACGACCAGCGGACCACTGGCATACACATGCAAATCCAGAAAGGAGGGGGCTTCCACTACCAGATCGCTGAGAAAAACGGCAAACCGTTGGAAATGGCCGTGGCGATTGGTGGCGATCCTTCACTGATTCTGGCAGCGATAATGCCGCTGCCAGAAGGTCTTGACGAGGTCGCTTTTTCCGGCATTGTTCGTGGTCAGCGCACACCACTTACTCAGGCCAAAACGATTGATTTGAAAGTCCCTGCGCATGCCGAATTTGTGTTCGAAGGCATTGTGAAGCCACGAGTGCGCAGGCTGGAAGGCCCGTTTGGAGATCACTTTGGTCACTACTCGCAGGCTGCCGATCACCCGGTATTTGAAATAAAGCGCGTTACTCGGCGTAAAAATGCGATCTACCCGGCAACCGTTGTTGGGCGACCTCCGCAGGAAGACCGCTATCTAGGAGACGCCGCCCAACTTGCCCTGACTCCCCTGATCCGCCTCATCAGGCGCGAGATCAAAGACATGTGGGCGTACTACGAGGCTGGTTTC
>CAYLWG010000039.1:7923-8666 GCA_964387235.1 uncultured Dehalococcoidales bacterium | reverse complement strand
GTATCAGTCGATCCCCGCTACGCCCGGGAGCCGATCAAAACCGCGCTGGGCCTTTTCGGCGAAGGCCAACTTTCCCTTACCAAGACACTTGTACTTGTAGGCCCCGACGTCAACCCGCGGGATCCGGCGCAGGTGATGCAGGCGATCAGGCGGAATTTCGATGCCGAAGAAGATTTTCACCTCATCGCCCGAACAGCCGCCGATACTCTGGATTTCACTGGCGAGGCGATTCATAAAGGTTCGAAAATGATCCTTGATGCCACCGCCGGTTCCCAGGGTGAAGGTTCGACTACGGCTGTTGCGTTGCCAGCAAATATCGGTTCAATGGCCCCCGGTATTGTGAAGCACCGATTGGTGGGTAAAACCATGCTCGTGGTTCAGACCGCAGGCGCGGGCAGGGGGGTGATCGAGAAATTGGTCGACAACCCGCTGCTGGGTAGCGTCAAGATCGTCGCCGCGGTATCTGATGATGTCGATATCGACGATGATGAGAGTCTCCTGTGGGGGATTTTTACGAGGTTCGACGCCGTGCGGGACGTGGTGTTCTCGCGATCGGAGTTCAGAGGTCTGGCACCGGTTTATTCGGGCGTTATGGGTATCGATGCGACGTGGAAACAGGGTTACCAGCCGACGCTGGTGATGGACCCGGAAATAGTGAAGAAAGTGGATGCCAAATGGTCCCGTTACTGGAAGTAGCTACCCCCGACTTGCAGGTCAACGTCCATCTTTCGGACAGGCGCCTT
>CAYLWG010000039.1:0-7913 GCA_964387235.1 uncultured Dehalococcoidales bacterium | reverse complement strand
ATCTGGGACAGAGTGCAGGCCGGAGAGAGGCTCAGTAGCGCCGATGGGGTAGCCCTGCTCGAATCTGATGATCTAGCGGGTGTTGGGCGGATGGCCGATTTCGCCAAAAAACGGGTCACGGGCGACAAGGTTTACTTCGTCCTGAACCGTCATGTGAATCCGACCAATATCTGCGTTCTCGCCTGCAAGTTCTGTGATTTCGCGAAGAAGTCGGGTGACACTGACGCCTACGAGATGACGATTGAGGAAATTCTCGATCATGTCGATGATGATATTCACGAAATTCACATCGTTGGCGGGCACCATCCCACATGGCCGTTCGAGTATTACGTCGAGATGATCCGGGCCATCCATGAAAAGAATCCGAAACTTCAGATAAAGGCATTTACGGCATCTGAAATCGACTACTTCCAACGGCGTTGGAAAGTCACTCCCGAAGAATCTCTGGCGATCTTGAAGGAGGCCGGACTCCAGTCGATGCCGGGCGGCGGTGCCGAGGTATTTTCGCCGCGTGTTCACAAGATATTGCTTCCCGGAAAGGCGAACGGCGACCGCTGGGCAGATATCCATAAAATTGCGCACCGGATGGGCATTCCGACGAACTGCACACTGCTTTACGGACATATTGAGACTTTTGAGGAACGTGTCGAACACCTGGTAAGGCTGCGCAACATCCAGGACGAAACTGGCGGTTTCCTGGCGTTTATTCCACTTGAGTACCAGGTAGGCATGACAAAGCTTCGGCCTCGCCATACTCCCCCGATGGACGATCTCAAGATGATCGCCACGGCCAGGTTGATGCTCGACAACATCAAGTACATCAAGAGCTACTGGGTAATGCTTGGCGAGGCGACGGCGAGTATCGGCCTGAATTTCGGCGCAAACGACCTCGATGGCACGATTGGCAAAGAGCGAATCGCACATGCTGCCCTTGCCGATTCGCCAGCTGGAAGGGCAAGGGAGCGCATGGCGTCTTCGATCAGGGATGCACGGCGAATTCCGGTTGAGCGTGACGCCCTGTACAACGAGATCAGGGTTTATGACCACTGATAAGCCAGTCCCGTCCGGGGAGTCGAACCTTGCCGGTCTCAAGGTCGGCCACATGACATATCTCAATTCCGAGGTGTTCTATCGGCATCTGCCAGAGAACTCGTGCAAATTGATCGCGATGACGCCGAGGGTCATGGCCGAAGCGGTTGAAAAGGGCGATCTGGCGGCAGGGCCACTACCAGTAGCGGAGATATTCCGACTTGGCGACACGGTGCGTTCACTGGGCAATCTGGGGGTTGCTGCTAACGGCCCGGCGAAGAGCGTGTTCCTGTTTTCGCGCTTTCCGATTGAGGAAATTGGCGGCAAGAGAATTGCTGTAACTTCCCACACCGCCACTTCGATTCAGCTGCTAAGAGTCTTGTTTTCCGATCTGTGGGATTTAACCGGGCACACATTTGTCGGAACCGACGATAGTCACGATGCTGCGCTCTGGATAGGCGATCCAGCCCTGGAACTCAGGTCATCTGGAGACTGCCCGTACCGGTATGACCTGGGTGCTGCATGGAAAGAGATGACGGGGTTTCCTTTTGTTTTTGCCGAGTGGGTTATTCGAACGGATGTCCCGCACGATATGGCCGACCAACTGGAACAGGTGCTTGTAGAGGCGACCCGAAAAGGATTGAATTCAGTAGGTGAGATCAGCCGGGCGCGGGCAGGCCGCGTCATGTCAGAATCTGATGTCGCCGATTATGTTCGCAATTTCACTTATTTTCTCGGCCCAGAAGAACGCGCGGGCCAACAGGAATTCAAACGAAGACTCAGTGAGTTGCCAGCCTGGCGACCACCCGCCACGGAAAACGACAAAAATTATTCAGGTGAACCAACGAATCGAGAGGTAATTCCGACGCCATGACTGAGCATAGCGGCGTGCCATGCGCAGTTTGTGCGGGTGCCAGATTTTGGCACTCACACCTGGCGTGAAAGAAAAAACAATGCTTCAGCAAATTACCGAAAAAGTGTTCTCGGGCAAGCGCATTACGAGCGAAGAAGGCCTGTGGCTGATGACGGAGGCAGAGTTGCTCGACCTTGCGCCGCTCGCCGAATTCTGGCGTCAGCATCACAACCCGAACCGTAAAGTTTCGTACGTGATCGATACCAATCTCAACTACACCAACCTATGCGATGCCTACTGCTCGTTCTGCGCGTTTTATCGAACCGACCCGGACGACCCATCTGCCTACACCTACACAGTCGATCAGATCATGGACAAGATCGAGCGTGCCCGAAAAAATGGGGTACGCACTGTGCTGATGCAGGGCGGGCTGAACTCCGAACTTCAACTCGACTACTACGTGGAGATGGTGTCCGAGACGAAGAAACGATTTCCCGACGTGGCTCCGCACTACTGGTCAGCACCCGAGATTGTCCGGATGTCTGAAGTATCTGAAATGTCCTATGAACAGGTCTTTAAGGAACTCTGGGGCGCGGGACAGCGGTCGATGCCCGGTGGTGGTTCCGAAATTCTTTCCAACGAAGTGAAGGCCATCATTTCGAGGTTTAAGCCAAAGGACACCGTAGACCAGTGGACGGAGGTCCACGAAGCAGCCCACCGGGTCGGGTTCAAGACCACCGCGACGATGATGTACGGCCACGTCGAAAAGGACCACCACATCATCGAATCGCTGGAACACATGCGGAAAGTGCAGGATCTTGCGCTGAAAAACGGTAACGATGGCGGGTTTACCGCATTTATCCCGTGGTCTTACAAGAAGGACAACACCGCTCTGGCAAAACATGTGGAAGAAGAAGCGGGCCCAAACCAGTACCTCCGGATAATAGCGATATCACGCATCATGCTCGACAACATTCCGCATATCCAGGCTTCATGGTTTTCAGAAGGCAAAAAAACCGGGCAAATCGCTCTAAGGTTCGGTGCCGACGATTTCGGCGGAACGCTGTTCGATGAGAACGTGATGCTGGCGGCAGGTTTTTACAATCGGACGACCGAGGACGAAGTTCGAGAGATGATCGCCGAGGCCGGGTTCACGCCAGTCCAACGGTTGACCAGCTATGAAATAGTCGAAAACCAAAATCCAGTGAACGCGCTTCAAAAATAGTCACCGGTATTCCGGACAAAAAATTCAGATGATTATCAAAGACAACAAGATCATATTCGGCCATAGTCCCGATGCGGACGACGCTTTCATGTTCTATGCCATGGAAAAGAAAATTATTGAAATTCCTGGCTACTCGGTCGGACACCATATGGAAGACATCGAATCGCTGAACGAACTGGCAGCGACTGGGAAATTGCCGGTAACTGCCATATCCGCCGCACGGTACCCGCAGGTGGCAGAGCATTACCGGATAATGTCGTGCGGTTCATCTGTTGGCCGCAACTACGGCCCAATGGTCGTTTCCCTTGAACAGATGTCCGAAGCAGATCTCGAAGGCAAGTGCATTGCTGTGCCCGGACGTTTCACCACTTCATGGTTACTGTTCCAGATTTTCGGCCCGGCCAGATATGAACCGCTATTTGTCGATTTCGATGATGTTGGTCCGGCTGTGAAAGACGGACGTGCTGATGCAGGAATAATGCTCCATGAAGGGCAGATTCTTTACGCAAAACTGGGCTTTCACGGAATTATGAGCCTGGGTGAAAAGTGGTTCGATGCCACAGGACTTCCGATTCCGCTTGGTGTTGATCTTGTCAGCCGACACATCGGAGACGATCTGGCGCAGCAGATAGCCAACGCCTCGCTGGCGAGTATTAACTACGCCAGGAATCATGAGGTCGATGCGCTCGAATATGCCCTGAGTTTCGGTCGTGGTATCGACCCGGAAGACGGTAAAAAATTCGTTCGCATGTACGTCAACGACGACACTGTAGATATGGGCGAAGAAGGCCGAGAGGCACTCGAAAAACTCTTTTCGATGGCGGTTGAACGCGGTGTCCTGTCAGCTGCACCCGAACTCGATATTCTCCAGGCCATCCAGTAACAGGCCCGAGCAAACACGTCGTTCTCAGGAAATGGCTTTTTCCAGATCTGCGAGTGTGAACGGCTTGGGCATGAATAGATCAGCCCCCAGTGCTATCAGGTCATCAAGTTCGGCGGGTAGGGCATGGGCGCTCATCACGATGACTCGATCCGGTCGTTGGTGGGTTCCGCTACGCATTGCTCGCAGAACCTCGTAACCGTCAACTTTCGGCATCATCAGATCGAGAAGAACCATGCTGAACTTACGATGCTCTAGTGCTTCCAGTGCCTGTTCGCCATCGTTCGCCGTTTCAATTTCGTCGACGCCTAATTCCTCAAGCATTGCGACTACGGCGTCGCGGGTTTCCGGATCATCTTCAACTACGAGCACCGACATCTCTCCAACCCGCGGAATATCAGCGAATTATTGTTTGTATTGTTGAACGACAGAAGTTCCATATTATCTGTTTGACCACGATTAATCCGACGAGGAATTAATCCCGTCTCCTGGCCGACTGCGGAGGCTGGAATCCTGGACTATCGAACTCCACTAATCGAACAAAGCATTTTTTAGTTGGTCAAGTTTGAACGGTTTGGTGAGGACCCTATCAATCCCGAAATCATCGTAATGTTGGCTTTGAACCGGATCAGAATGGCCGGTCATCAGCACAACGCGCGATGGTCGAGTTATCCCGGGGTCGGTACGAATTGCTTTGATCACATCCATCCCGCTAACTGAAGGCAGGACAAGGTCGACCAGGAGGAGATCAGGGGACAGTTTTTTCAGGCCCTCAATGCCCTCAATGCCGTCTTTTGCGAAGTGCACATCGTAGTCGCCGAGAAAATCGAGACCGGCATCCACGGCGTATCTGATCGATTCTTCATCGTCGATCACAAGTATTCGTGTTTTCGCAGATTCGCTCAAATTGGTATCGCTGTAATGTGTTTATGTGGTGGCCTGTGGTCGTATCTGGCATCCAGATGCGAGTGTACGTCCTGAGGCTCGACGAAAGGAATCGCTTATCACTCCGCAATTGTTTGACGAGTATACGTCCACATGCAGCTGCTGGAAGGTCTTCTTCGTATTGAACCAACACGGCATCTGCATCCATTTTCCTGATAACGGCCCGGTCACACTGAAAAGGTGCAAGTAGTTTGCGGCAATACTCAAGACAAAATCAGCCGTTCGCTGCCAGTATAAGCGGCGCTCCAGGCACCAGTGTTTTCGTGGCGATCAACATTCTGTTCTTCGTTGGTGTCCTGGTCACCGGCGGGGCCGATGGGCGCAACCTGCTCAACTGGGGTGCCAAGTTTGGCCCATTCATAGCTGAAGGCCAGTACTGGCGTCTTGCACTACCGATGTTTCTACATGTCGGATTTTTTCACCTTCTGACGAACCTGTTTGGCCTTGTCATTTTCGGGTCGATGGTCGAACGCATCTTCGGCACCCGAAATTTCGTGGCGATTTACCTGGCAGCGGGAGTCATGGGCAATGTTGCCAGTTTTGTCGCTGGTCCTAACCTCAGTGTCGGCGCGAGTGGCGCAGTGTTCGGCATATTCGGAGCGTTTGGGATGTATCTGCTGCTCAACCGGCGACTTCTTGGTCAGGTAGGTAGGCAACAGCTGACATCGATCGGGGTGATAGTTGCGATAAACATCGTATTCGGCCTCTCCATAAGCGGAGTCGACAACGCCGCACACATCGGCGGTCTGATCGCCGGGGGGCTGGTCGCTTTTTTTATCGCACCCCGTGAACGGTTGGTGGCTGTGACCAATCCGTTTGAATTTGTTGGAACACCCCGTATGTCGCTTCAGACCGGCCAGCAACCAGCATCGAGGCTATTTGTCGCAATAATCGTGATTGCGACGATTGCGGTGGGGCTGACACTTCTGGCAAGCCGCACTTACTGACGTTAGTCACTCGTTATTAGTTCCGGGACAAAGCCTGAGCGAGATTGCAATTACCCGTGGGCGTGCTCTTGAGTTGTATACTGCTTTAATCTCATCCTATTGATACTTGGTATCAGTAACTAAGGTTAAATTATGGCGACCTCCGCTCCGTCGATAACTGAATCTGTTGTGGTCAAGTTAAGCAATGCCTTGGAAGACCGCGGCCTACGTTTGACCGCTGCAAGAATTGCCGTAACCGGCCGTATTGAGCAGTTGAAAGGTGCGTTCACGGCCGAGCAACTATGCCGTGATTTACCCGACGTTGGCAGGGCGACCGTTTACCGCACGATCCGTCATTTGGTAGATGCAAGCGCGCTTTGCAAATTATCAATCCTTGATGGCGCCCCCAAGTACAGCATCGCCCGCGTTGAACACCACCACCACACGATCTGCTTCCGTTGCGGTGCGGTCGGGGAGTTCAGGCACTCGACCGTGGAGCGGGTATTGCGCTCGCTGGAAAAAGAAATTGACGGCGACATTATTGGTCATCGGATGGAAATATTCATCACCTGTAGTTCATGCCTGAACGAACTGGGAACTGGCGATTTAAGTACCAATGACAGAGCGTGATAGCACTGAAAAATCGGTGTTAGTAAATGAGACTGAATCTCAATATGAAAACATGCTTTCTTCCGAAACGTTAGCACCGGAACAAATACCTATTCGTTTTGACGAAGCATGGTTCAGTTACAACTCTGAACCGGTAGTACGCGACATAAATTTTTCTATCATGCCAGGCGAATTTGCAGCAATTCTAGGCCCGAATGGTTCTGGGAAAACAACTTTGATGAAGCTCGCCCTTGGCCTACTGAAGCCAACTTCAGGACGGGTGTTGTTGTTTGGCGTGCCAGCAGAAAAGTTCACCGACTGGCACCGCGTCGGGTACGTTCCGCAACGTACGCAGGCGACAGAATCGAGATTCCCTGCATCGGTCAGGGAAGTAGTCAATTTCGGGACATACTCAGGGTTCAACCCGCTCGCTATTTTCCAGCGCAAGAAGATGTCCGACAAAGTCGATGAGGCGATGGAGATGGCGGGAGTTCTAAAACTCGCAAACCAGCGTGTTTCTGATTTGTCGGTCGGCCAGCAACAGAGAATGCTGATTGCTCGGGCCCTTGTCCGTCGTCCCGACTTGCTGGTAATGGACGAACCGGTGGCAGGTATCGATGCCGCGGGAGAAGAGCAATTTCATTCAATGATCCGTCGTCTGAACCAGGATTTGGGAATCACGATCGTAATGGTCTCGCACGATATCGGCGCGGTGATGCGAGAGGCCACAACGATCGCGTGTATCAACAGGGACATCGTTTTTCATGGACCAGTGCATCAACTTGGTCCGCAGGCGCTTTCAGATTTGTATGGCTTTCCAGTGGACGTGTTGATGCACGACCCGGAACACACGCACAGATAAACGGATGCCACAGTTGCCAGAAATATTTCAGTATGAATTCATGAACCGGGCGATTCTCGCTTCGGTTTTAGTGGGTGCGACGGCTCCGGCATTCGGAGTATTTCTTGTGCTTCGAAGGCTGTCGCTGATGGCCGACACGCTTGCTCACGTGGCCCTGGCTGGCGTGGCAATAGCTTTGCTGACAAAGACGTTCGCCCCCGTCGTTGCGCTGGTAACGACGACGGCGGCAGCTGTTTCCATAGAGGAACTGAGGCTGCGCAAGCTCCTTCCCGGCGACGCTGCGCTGGCAGTTTTTCTGTATGGCGCGTTGGCTCTGGCAGTCGTTCTGATCAGCATTGCGGAAGGATTCAACAGCACCCTGTTTTCGTATTTGTTCGGGAGTGTGCTGACTGCGTCGCCGACTGACCTGTGGTGGATGGCAACCCTGGCGGTGGTGATCGCTGTTTTTATGGTTTTGTTCAGTTCGGAACTGGCGCAGGTAACTTTCGATACCGATCTCGCCCGTATTAACGGGGTTCGGGTACACCTGCTAAATCTTGGCCTGGCCGTTTTAACTGGTGCGACTATTACGGTTTCGATGCGCG
>CAYLWG010000038.1:0-17673 GCA_964387235.1 uncultured Dehalococcoidales bacterium | reverse complement strand
TGGGCACCATTGGGCACGTTGACCACGGCAAGACAACGCTCACTGCCGCCATCACACACGTGCTTTCACAGGGAAACTCGAACGTCAAGCCAAAGGCTTTTGACGAAATCGACAATGCCCCTGAAGAGCGCGAGCGCGGCGTGACGATAGCAACGACACACACGGAGTATGAGACGGACAGCCGTCACTACGCCCACGTCGACTGCCCGGGTCACGCTGACTACATTAAGAACATGATTACCGGCGCCGCCCAGATGGACGGTGCCATACTTGTGGTTTCGGCGGCCGATGGCCCCATGCCGCAGACTTACGAGCACATTCTGCTGGCCCGTCAGGTGAACGTGCCGAAGCTTGTCGTTGCTCTTAACAAGGCTGACCTTGTCGATGACGAAGAGTTGCTTGAACTGGTCGAACTTGAAGTTCGTGAACTGCTGACCAAGAACGGCTTCCCTGGCGATGACATTCCGGTTATCCAGGTGAGCGCACTCGAAGCACTCGAGAATTTTGAAGACGCCGACAACAAGTGGGTGAAGTCGATCAACGAACTGATGCAGGCTGTTGATGACTACATTGACATTCCAGAGCGAGAAGTTGACCTGCCGTTCCTGATGCCCGTCGAAGACGTATTCGGCATCAAGGGCCGTGGCACCGTTGTGACTGGCCGTATCGAACGTGGCATTGTAAAGACCGGCGACCAGATCGAGATCGTCGGGTTCGGTAACACCATAGCGACAACTGTCACGGGTGTTGAGATGTTCCACAAGACCCTTGAAGAGGGCCAGCCCGGCGACGCTGTTGGTTGTTTGATTCGGGGTATTCAGCGTGAAGATGTTTCGCGTGGTGCTGTGCTGGCCAAGCCGAAGTCGATCACTCCTTCAACCAAGGCCAGGGCACAGGTTTATGTTCTGACTAAAGAAGAGGGTGGACGGCACACACCGTTTTTCCCTGGCTACAAGCCTCAGTTCTACATTCGGACTACCGATGTCACGGGCGATATCACGCTTGAAGAAGGCGTCGAGATGGTGATGCCTGGTGACAACACGGTGATGAACATCGAACTGATGTACCCGGTTGCTCTTGAAGAGAACCTCCGGTTTGCTATCCGCGAGGGTGGCCGCACGGTTGGCTCGGGTGTTTTCATCGAAATCATCAGCTAATTACAGAAACCTGTTTCCAGCGCCCGTCGTCAGATAATTGTTAGTCGGCGACGGGCATTGGTTCGGTTTTCTGGAGTCGCTTTTTTTCAGAAAAACAGTTGGGCAATTGGCCCGCGATAGATTCCCGCGACGGATCGACGATAAAATAAATGACGGTAGTGTTGAGCGAAAAGCAAATCGCGACACAACCGATAGGATCAAAAGAGCGTAGCTATGGCTAAGAAGAGCGCAGTCCGCACCCTGGTCGTTATGAATTGCACCGAATGCAAGACATACAGCTACAACACAGAAAAGAACAGACGCAACACTCCGGATCGGATCGAGTTGAAGAAGTTCTGCCGTGTGTGTCGCAAGGTTCAGGTATTTCGCGAGAAAAGGTAGAGTTCCGAATTGGCACGCACAACAGCGCGAAGTAAGTCAGGGCCTGGAGTAACAGGTTCCTCAGGATTTTCGATATTCAGGTTCTTCGGAGAGGTGTTCTCCGAACTCCGTAAAGTTTCGTGGCCCTCGAGGCAGGAAGCTACACGCCTGACTGTGCTGGTGATTGTTCTTTCTGCTGCGATCGGGGTGTTTCTTGGCCTGATCGACATGCTGTTCGCACGGGTACTCTCGGAGATTGCAGGCACATAGTATGACTACTCAGAGCAGTACAGCTGGCACAGCCGGCGCTCGCTGGTACATCCTTCACACTTATTCAGGTCAGGAAGACCGCGTTCAGAAAAACCTTGAACAGCGGGTTTCGACGATGGATGTGAAGGACAAAATTTTCGAAATCGTCGTCCCCACCGAAGAAGAGGTGGAGATTAAGGAAGGCGAGCGAAAAATTGTTCAGAAAAAAATGTATGCGGGTTACCTGATCGTCCACATGGTTATGGACGACGAATCGTGGTACGTGGTTCGCAACACGCCCGGGGTTACCGGGTTTATTTCCGCTGAAGACGAACGCGAGAAACGACCCAAGCCCATTCCGCTGGAAGAAGCGGAAGTGGAACGAATTATGAGGCGTATGAAGTCGGACGCCCCACGGGTGCGTGTCGGCTTCGAGCAGGGCGAGTCTGTCCGCATCAAGGATGGCCCGTTTGCCGACTTTATGGGCACTGTCGACGAAGTGCTGGAGGACCGCGGCAAGGTTCGCGTTCATGTTTCGTTCTTTGGCCGAGAAACGCCAGTTGAACTCGATTTCCTCCAGATTGAAAAATCGTAACTTCCAGAAACCAGCCGGGCACTAGCCGGGCACAATTAGTGAATCTCTTGAAAAAATGGGATTAGAAACGAAGGATCTCTCCATTGGCTAAGAAAGTCACAGCCATAATTAAACTGCAGCTGCCCGCAGGTGGCGCAACACCGGCTCCACCGGTAGGGCCGGCGCTCGGCCAGCACGGTGTCAACATCATGCAGTTCGTTAAGGAATACAACGAACGTTCGGCCTCGCTCGCTGGCAACATCGTGCCGGTTGAACTGACGGTTTATTCCGACAGGTCGTTCACACTCGAACTGAAGACGCCTCCCGCTTCCGACATGATAAAAAAAGGTGCCGGTATCGCTGGCGGTTCAGGTACGGCCGGGTTAGATGCTGCGGGGAAGATTAATCGCGCTAAAATCCGCGAGATTGCTCAGACGAAGATGCCTGATCTCAACACGTCGGATATCGAGGCGGCGATGAAGATTATCGAGGGTAGCGCCCGCAGCATGGGTGTGGAAGTTATCGACTGACCACTTGTTTTGGTGCTAGTTGTGGCCGAAATGGCCGAAATTGTTAAGAGTTTTTATTGGTCGGCCCTGGCGCAGGGACCCCGAATTGGTTTGAGGGGGAGCCAGGATTACCGGCAGGAGATTTGTAAAAGATGGCAAAGCACGGAAAACGTTACAACGCCGCCGCTAAGGCAGCGGGGACCGAGGCTCATTCGCCTAGCGCGGCTGTGGCCCTGGCTAAAGAGTTTTCCAAGGTTAAGTTCAGCGAAGCGATTGAGCTTCATGTGGCGACTGGTGCCGACCCGCGACATGCCGACCAACAGTTGCGCGAAGTCGCCGAGTTGCCGCACGGCACGGGTAAAGATGTGAAGGTGTTTGTGTTTGCTCAGGGCGATGCGGCGCGGGCCGCCAAGGACGCTGGTGCCGATTACATTGCCGATGATGAACTAATCAAGCGCATTGAGGGCGGATGGGCAGATTTCGATGTTGCGATCGCCACTCCCGATCAGATGGGCAAGATCGGCAAACTGGGCCGTTATCTGGGCCGTAAGGGCCTGATGCCTAACCCGCGTACGGGTACGGTCGTTCAGCCCGACAACGTGAAGAACGCGATTCTTGGTGCGAAGAAGGGCCGGGCTGAGCTCCGGCTTGACCGTGGTGCGAATATCCATGCCAGAATCGGGACTGTTGCTTTTGATGACAACCAGATTCTCGAAAACCTTGCGAGTGTCTATTCGACTATTGTCCGAGCCAAGCCCGATGGCATTAAAGGCACTTTCGTGAAGAGTGTGACTCTTTGCACGACGATGGGACCCGGTTTCAAGCTCGATCAGGCTGAACTGGAAAAGATGGTTCAGGCGGAGCGTTAGTTTTCGGGGGCGCGGGCGTCTTAGCTCCGGGCGTTCGAGGCGAACTTGGTCGCGCGTCGCATCTACCCTCCCTCAGTCCCTCCCGAAGGAGGGAAGCAGGCAGGCTTCGGGCGCGTTAGTTCCGGGCGTCGTTGAACGACTTGGTCGCGTACGCAGCTCCGCGGGGCACGCCAGGGCATCTTAAAATCGCCCCACCTGTTAACCGTTAAACATCACCCACACCCATGCTCGGGAGCTAACGCGATCTGCCGAGATGCGACCAAGTGCGCTTCGCACGCCCGGAGCAAAACGCGATCTGCCGAAAGCGACCAAGTTCGCCTCGAACGCCCGGAGCAAAACGCTACTTTAGTGCCGGGCGTAGAACTTGGGCACTAGCGCGAGCTCCGCGGGGCAGACCAGAGCCCGTGTCGCCCACATCCAAAGCTCTGGCGTGCCCCGCGGATCTGCATAATGCGACCAAGTGCGCCTCGCACGCCCGGAGCCCGCTAGTTATTTGTTGCTGTGCCGGGTTACAATGTTTGTGTACAAATGAATACTGCGACCGCAGACCGTTGGTTCCTGTCTCATAAATGGCAGGTTTAATGCTCAAGCGCCACCCGAGGTCAGATTATGCAAGTGTCACTATCAGAGTGGCTGCTTTTCGCCCCGGATCAGGTTCCGGGGTTTTTTATTGGCCCTTTTTCAGGCTGATATGGCCGACCGGTAATCATGTTTGGGCTTCTGACGGCGGCGTGCGCAAATTGGAATCGGAGGTAGGATGCCAACTGACAAAGGACGTGAGCAAGTAGCGGAGATGAAGGAAATCTTCATGTCTTCGTCGCTGGTGATCACGGCAGAATATCGTGGTATCGACGTGAGTCAGATGACCGGCTTGCGTCAGGAACTGAAGAACAGCGGTGCGCGATTCAAAATCGTCAAGAACACGTTCGCCCGAATCGCTGCCGACGAAGCTGGCATGGCCGGATTAAAAGAAACCATGGCTGGCCCGATCGGGTTCGTGGTAACCAGTGGTGATGCGGCTGGGGCTGCCAAGGCGCTGGTGAAGTATGCCGCTGACAAGGAACTGCCCGTGAAGGTTATTGGCGGAATGCTTGATTCGGTTCTGCTATCGGCAGAGCGTATCGAGGCGCTCGCAAAAATTCCTTCAAGGGATGTACTGATTGCGAAGTTGCTTGGTTCGATGAACAGTCCAATAACTGGCCTGGTGATGGTTATGAACGGCCCTGTACGGGCTCTGGCCATAGTGCTTCAGCGCTACGTGGAAAAGCAGCAGGAAGCTTCGGCTGCGTAGAGGCGTCAGGTGGATTTGACCGGTCGAAAACCCAACGCCCGCCCGTCCACCCGAACGGATAAGTGTGTTGCCCGGTTCGTATGTTACGAACGAAGGCTGATTTTAGTAGAACTTAACAAGGTTCCGGGGAACACTCCCCGGGCGAAACAGGAGAGACCAGTAATGGCCCTGAGTAAAGAAGAACTGATCGAAGAAATCAAGGGAATGTCGGTACTCGACCTTGCCGACGTTGTAAAAGCGCTTGAAGAAGAATTTGGTGTTAGCGCCGCGGCCCCGGTCGCGGTTGCCGCCGGACCTGGTGCCGGTGATGGTGGCGGGGCCGCTGCCGAAGAGAAGACCGAATTCGATGTAGTCCTGAAGGATATCGGTAGCAAGAAGATCGCCGTGATTAAGGCTGTGCGCGAACTGACTCCGCTGGGCCTTAAGGAAGCAAAGGATCTCGTCGAGGCTGCGCCGAAGGCAGTTCTTGAAGCTGTTAGCAAAGACGAAGCCGAAGCTGCCAAGTCGAAGCTAGAGGATGCAGGCGCTTCAGCCGAAATTTCCTAGTAACGGCAGGGACAGGTTCTTCCTGAGAAACCAGTTGGCGCCTGACAAACCCGAGGCTGTAACGCTTTGGGTTGGCGGCACCGTACTCTCTTCGTTGAGATGGGTTGGTGGGTGCGACCGGCGTCGGCTTGACGCCACCTCTATAAAGGGGGTAGCCTCGCCAGACCCTCTTCCAGTGAAGAGGTGATTACAGCCCCGGGCATATTGCCCGGGGCTTTTTTTCGTCTTTGCTTGTCTGGCCTGCTTGTCTGGCCTGAACCAGTAGGATGGCCCCGTTGGATGGCTCTGTACAAACATGCAGCGGCGCTTAGAACAGGCTGTGCGATTGCCCGCCGTCTACGTTGAGGCAGGTCCCGGTGATGAGATCGGCCTGCATCGACGCAAGAAACGCGACTGTTGCCCCTATTGGCTCCGGCCAGCCGAACTTGCCCATTGGTAGGTGGCGGTCGATGAATTCATCAACTACTTCTTTGGAATTGTTTTCCATGAACCGGTCCCAAGTCCCCCCGGGAAATAGAATTGAGCCCGGCGCCACCGAATTCACCGTCACGCCGTCTTTAGCGACAGTCATTCCGGTGTGCTTCGAAACGGCGATCATTGCCGCCTTGGCCGTCATATAGGGGGCCGGACCGCCGTACTCGCGTCCGAAGATCGACGATATATTGATCACCCGTCCCCAGCCGCGTTGTTGCATTCCGGGGATAACAAGCTTCATCAGGGCAGTTGCCGACCACAGGTTGGCGTTCATTACCATGTGAAAATCTTCAAGCGTGGAGTTCACCAGGTCTGATGTTCCGAGGCTCCCGCCGACGTTGTTTACAAGGATTTCGATTGGCCCGAGATCTGCCTCCACCTTGCCGGTAAGCTCGGCTGTTCCGCTCTCGTCGCCGAGGTCGGCCACGTATGCCCCAACATTTACCCCCGTCGCTCTCAGTTCGTCGGCGGTCTGGTTTAGACGATCTTCGCCCCTTGCGCAAATGGCGATATTTACGCCTTCAGCTGCGAGCGCTAGTGCCGATTGGCGACCGAGTCCGCGACTCCCACCAGTGACGAGAGCTACTTTGCCCTTAATTCCCAGATCCATAGGTAGATGTACTCCGTGGAAACGATACAGATTGCTGCCGTTCGAATGACGACGGTTCACGATTCTACATGTGTCCGAAAAATACGTGATATTTTTCTGATATCGTAGAGGTTGGTAATGGTCGCGTAACGGGGCGTTGTTAGATTAGAAATCGTGCTAACGCGCCCCAAATGTAATTCAAGAATGGTTCAAACGTGCATCAAACTGGGAGTTTGGTGCAGTGGAATCATCTTGACTGGCGATTTTGGGGTGGTGTATCGTGACCGGGTGCCGTTAGGATTACCGACGGTTTTTTAGTGTCGTGCCGGATAGAGATCGCATTATTTCGAACCACGGCGGGCCTGGGTTTTACGCCCGGGCAAGTGTTCGCGCGGTCGGACAACTTAATTTCAATATTGCGCTCGCGAGTATGTTTGTGAGCAGGTAAGTAGAAGTGTCTTGCATAAAGAAACTTTCAGGAGGATGCCGATGCTAGGCTCCGCAATTCCGAAGCGGTGGGTAGTTTCTCTCGCTTTGGTGGGCTTGGTTTCCTTGTTTATGGCTTCATACGCTGCCGTATGGACGGGCCCGGCTTCGGCCGGAACCACTGTGGCGGGATCCATTCTTTCGGATCTTAGAGCGCCGACATCCCTTAACCTCCAGACGGATCAGGCTGTAGGGCTCAGTGTTGAGCCGATAGATGACGAGGGCAATGTTGACCTCGATCTGGAATCTATTGTCTACACGTGGGATGCAGGGAGTTGTGGGACGATCAGTGGAGACACCACGAGTCGCACCCCAACCTTCACTGCAAATAGCAGCTCCTGCAGCGGCCACATTACGGTGCACGCCAAGCAGGGTTCGGGTTCCAATATCCCATCGGGCGGTCGGTCGATCAGCGTAAATGTGTCGGCTCCTCCCGCAACGCCAGTCCCGACTGTGCCGCCGGTTGACCCGACTATCGTTCCCGTGATCGTTCCAGCAGGGTTGTCTGCTGATGATGTGACGGTGATTTTGCCCGCTTCTGGTGGTACTTTCTCTCTGCCCGCTGCAACTGAAGACAGTGAATCGGCTGCAGTTACACTCAATATTCCGGGTGGCGCACTTGAGAGCGGTCAGGCAGCTGCGGTGAATATCGTAACTGTCAGCCAAGCCGCCGTTCCTCCGCCTCCAGCGCCAGCGAGCGAAGGTTCATCATCTGGTACGTTCACGTTCGGTAGTTCGATTATTGAAGTCAACTGGTTCGATTCATCGGGAGATATTCTCGATACTTTCAAGATAAACCGACCTGCTGAGATCTGTGTGCCATATTCACAGGCCGACCTTGATGCCGCAGCCGGTGGCCCTGATGGTCTGGCAGTGTGGCGTCACAACGGCACCGATTGGATTTCACTGAACAGTTCTGTCAAGACGGGCGACCAGCTCGTTTGCGGACGGACTTTGAACTTCTCATTCTTCGCCCTTGGTCTGGCTGTGCCTGCACCTGACGAGACAGATGCAACATTGCCAGCAACCGGTGACTACTCTCCAAGCGTGGGTGTTCTGATTCTTGCCATGATGGCAGGTATCGCTCTGATCGCCACGGGTGCATTCACTGCACGTCGGGCACGACGAGTACGACAGGCTCTTTAGGACATTCGTTACAGGTAGAGCCCAAAACGAAATAAAAAGAAAGGGACCCGAACTGCGGGTCCCTTTCTTTTTTGTTTTTGTTGGTCTTTTGGTGACGATCTAAATAACTGCTCAGGCTCTGATACTCTCCCCTGACTTGTTTTTGCGTATCGGCACAAGAGTGTTTGCAATACTGAAAAATAGAGACACACAGACAGCGCACAGGGTGATCCTTGCGCTGTTGTTCGTGTTCTCTCTCACCGTGTACGTTTTGACGATGTCGCGGGGGATTACCTGGTTAAACACCGGGCCAGACGGTGGAGATTTCATTTCAGCTGCAAGGGCGTTTGGCGTCCCGCACCCAACCGGATACCCGACGTACACCCTGTTGCTGAGAATGTTTGGCGACGTTGTGGCGATTGGCGATCATGCGTTCCGGGCGAATCTTCTTTCGGCACTGCTGGGCGCCATAACGGTTCCGTTTGTGTACGTAGCGGCCCTGCGTCTGCTGAAGTTATTGCCAGTTCACGAAGTGGGCTACAGCAGCGCTATGCGTGCCTCAGCCATCATAGCCACCCTGGCTTTTGCAACATCCCGCCTGTTCTGGTCACAATCCACCATCACCGAGGTATACACCTTGACCGCCCTGTTTGGGGTGTTGTTGCTTGTTCTGACACTCGGGGTCGTCAACGATCTGAGCCAGGGCCGCCCGTCGATCAGGAACAGAGTTCTGATGGCACTGCTGCTCGGATTGGGCCTTGGCAACCACACAACACTGGGCCTTGCGGCAACCCCTTTCGGCATCTGGGTGCTGTTTCTAGTTTGGAAGCAGCAGGGGTGGCGCGGGGTATTCGATTGGCGACCAGCCGCCGGATTGCTGATGGGTCTATCTGTGTACGTCTATGCGCCAATTGCCGCATCTTCAAATCCGATAGTTAACTGGGGCTCGCCCGATTCGATAGAGGGATTTAAGTGGATGGCATCGGCGACGATTTATCGCCCATATGCCTTTGGACTCGCCAGCGATCTGTTGACCGGGCGGATTTCGACTATCGCCGGGCTTCTGTTTACTCAGTTCACGATCGTAGGCACGGTTATCGGCATCGCTGGCCTTACTTCCATATGGTCGTACAGCCGTGCATTCGTGCTGGCGTCGGTAGCTTCAGTGTTGTCGATTACTATTTATGCGGTTGCGTACGATACGGTCGACAGCTTTATTTACCTGATATCGGCTTTCATGGTGTTCTCGCTGTGGCTGGCCGTGGGCATCGCTGTACTCGTGCAGGGGATTGGGCGATACGCATCGCGGGCCGAGTGGTTGTTACGGTTTCGGAAACAGGCGTACGTGGCCCCGTTTGTCGTGATCCTGCTTGTACCCATATGGTCGCTTACGACGGGCTGGAGCGACGTCGATCTTTCAAGCAACAATGCTCCGGCCGAATATGTTGAAACAGCGATATTGAAAGCGGCCGGGGGCGTTGTTTTTGCGGAGGAACCGCAGTTGTTCGCACTTGTCTACGAATCGCAGGTCGGCAACCCCGAACTTGACGTGATGGTGGTCGCGCCGCTGATGCTCCAACATGATTGGTACTGGGATCAGCTTGTGCAGTATTACGGCGACCGGATGCCTGAGGAACGTCCGGCTGGCTTCTTAGATCGTGTCCTGAATGTGATGAGCTGGAACCTCGGTGTTGTGCCTGTATATTCAACACACAACGACCGTTCGTACCACCGTGAATTCAACATGGTTCCAGATGGCGAACTTTTCCGGATCGATTATTGACCAGAGCCAACAGGTTAGGAATTCAATGTGAAAGCTGATGAAGCTATCCAAATTGCCGTTATCCCTGTGCATGGGCTTCCGGAGATTGTCGAAGGGGATGATCTCGGGCGTTTGATTGCGGAGCAGTGCGCCGCCAATGGCACTCCGCTAACCGCAGGCGATCTGGTAGTTGTCGCTCAGAAGGTCGTTTCAAAGGCTGAGGGGGCCGTTCAGCGGATTTCAGCACAGGTTCCGACCGACGAGGCGGTACAGCTTGCCGAGCGTGTTGGGAAAGACCCGGCGCTTGTTCAGATCATTCTTGACCAGTCGTCGAGAGTTGTCCGAGCCGTGACCGGTGTGCTAATAGTGGAGACGCTGCATGGTTTTATCTGTGCAAATGCGGGAATTGACCAGTCGAACATCGAGGGCGATGACCTGGTGACCACGTTGCCGGTTGATGCAGACCGTTCGGCGCTGGCTATCAGAGATACGATCTTGAAGCACGGGGTCGAACCCGGTCGAGCGGGTCAGGCCAATCGGGCGAGTCAATCAGATTCCCACGAAAAGTCACCGTCAGCAGGTAGCCGGGATCATCAGATTGGTGTTTTGATAACCGATACGTTTAACCGGCCCTGGCGGGAGGGATCGATAAACGTGGCTATTGGTATAGCGGGGTTTGATCCGCTGCGGGATTTACGCGGCTCGACCGATGATTTTGAGCGCGAAATGGCGACGAGCATCGTTTCGCTGGCCGACGAAGTGGCCTCGACCGCTCAACTGGTTATGGGCGAGAGCGGCAGGGTTCCGGTGGCGATAGTTCGCGGAGTTGACTGGAAGCCAGGCGACTACCCGATTAGCCGACTGATCCGCCCGCCCGAAAAAGACCTGTTCAGATAAGGCCTTCAGGTTTGGCTGCAAAGACTATCAAGGTCACTTATTAGCGAACGCAACTCGACGGGATACCAGAGATCCGAACTACAGCTAGCTTTCGTTTCGCAGGCTATTTTTTGGGTGCAGGCTTCTCATCAGAACTGGCTGGGCCTTTTTTGGCCTCAGTTGTTGAGGTGGCGTCTTTAGCCCCGCCTTTAGCCCCGCCTTTTGCGCCGGGCGACTTATTTCCGTACCACGATGAGTACTCGAACGAATTTCGGAATTCTTTTTCTTCACCACAAGCCTTGCAACGACCTTTGCTGACCGCCCCATTTGGCGGGTCGATTACCCAGTGATGAACGCATCCATCGCTTGCCGCTTCGGGCTGTTCACTGGTCACTGCTTTTTTCTTTGCTGATGAAGATGGACTCATATATGCGCTGGCTCCGGTTGCTGTTTACTGATCCGTTCCGTGGGTGACGACGTGTCTGACCGCGGGAATTAACCAATGTCCTCATAATTTTAACCCAATAACGCAAACATTGCAGGGTTTACTGTGAGTTAGCCTGAATGCAGTGTTAGTGAGAAAAATTTACAATTCAACAGGTAATGCGAGTTTTGTCGGTCAACTGGCCAATGTTCGTCTGGTAACTCACGGAGTATCGAGTATGTCGGTTTCACGGGATAATATTTTGACGATCATCCGCCGGAACGACGGCGCGAATGTTGATTACCTTGCAAGTGAGGTGGATCTGGCAGCTGCTACGGTGCGGCGACACCTCGATATCCTTCAGCGCGACGGGCTGATCGACCATGTTGAGCTACGCAAGCGCACTGGTCGCCCACAACACGTCTTTCATCTCACTGAAAAAGGGCACGATTCGGTTCCGAAAGACTACAGTCGGCTTCTCAACGAATTGGTGAGCGATATCACCAGTATTAAGAGCGGAGAGTTGCAAAACCGGTCGGGTGACCAGGTCCTCAAAGATTCTCTTTCGCGGATCGGCGAAAAACGGGCTGAAGAATACTCTCGGGGCCGAAAACCGATCGAGGCTGTACGGGCTGCGTTTGAAGATGGTGGTTACGACCCGATATTCGAGACGACCGATGATGGTCTCAAAATTCGAATAACCAACTGTCCGTACCGCAGGGCGTCGGCTGAAAACAACGTTATCTGTACAGTCGACCAGACGATGATGCAGAGCCTGCTCGGTGATGATGTCGAGCATCAGGTTTCGATCGCTGCCCAGTCAAACGAGTGCGTTTACCTGTTGAGCAATGCCGGGCTCAAAAAAATTGACACGGTGAATTCGGGCAGCTAACCTCAACAGCCTGAACGAAATTAAACGTTATTAATCGAATATTTGTGTTCTCCGGTGTATCTGGCGATTTTTTCTAACTTTGCCAGATACCAATAGGGAAAGCGGTGAAAATCCGCTGCGGTAGCGCCACTGTAACCGGTAAGACGATTCACAATTAGCCACTGTCGATAAACGATGGGAAGGCGTGAATCAGTCGCTGAGTTGAAGTTGATTCAACCAATGATCCGGGAGCCAGGAGACCTGCCGGGGAGCCTTTTGAGTGACTGCTCCCCGCTTAGGGTGTGGCCTCACGGTGAGCCAGAGCCTGCCCGCATGCAATCTGCCACCTGTGGACCCCTGACGAAGTAGTCAGGGGTTTTTTTATTGGCATCGGTTTCGGAGAATAGTGCTACCGCAGTAGGGACGTTAAGCCCACCACCGGGTTCAGTCCTTAAGCGGCTTGGAACTGGCGTGGTCTTGCTCGGGGCTGCGACCATTGTGATGGTTATCGTGGCATCGGCCGTAGGCCCGTTCAACATTCCAGTCACGCACACCGTAACGACGTTGCTGGAGTTGATTGGCATCGGCGAATCGAACGCCGAACCTACCGAGCGGGCGATTATTCAAAGCATCCGTCTGCCACGCATTTTCATGTCTTTCTTCGTTGGTGCGGCCCTCGGGATCTCGGGGGGGATCATGCAAGGGCTGTTCCGTAATTCGATGGCCGATCCCGGAATTATCGGTGTATCGAGCGGTGGTGCGACCGGTGCCGTTATAGCGATTGCTTCGGGAATCAGCACGATTTCAACCCTGTTTCTGCCACTGTTCGCGTTCATCGGCTCGGCGATTGCGATGGCGGTTGTATTTATGATCGCGTCGGTCGGTGGGCGTTTTTCGATGGCGACGCTTCTACTTGGCGGAATTGCGGTGGGTTCCTTTCTTGGTGCAATCACGACCGCCACGATCATTCTGACCGATGATTTGAACGTACAACGTCAGATTATTTTCTGGATCGCAGGTGGGTTCGATACGGCGCGCTGGGATTCGGTACGAATTGCTGCACCGATCATTGCGCTGGGCGCACTGATAACAGTTTTTGTGGCCCGAGACCTGAACCTATTGCTGGTGAGTGAAGACGAAGCGCGTGCCCTTGGCGTTCGGGTGACGCTGGTGCGGAACACGCTTCTGGTTTCGGCCTCGCTAATTACCGGGGCAGCAGTGGCGTTCTCGGGAATTATTGCGTTTGTGGGGCTGATAGTTCCGCATGTGGTGAGGCTGGTGGTGGGGGCCGACCACCGGGTGCTGTTGCCACTTAGCGCACTGGGTGGCGGCCTGTTCCTGCTTGTCGCTGATACCGCTGCCCGAATCGTGCTTTCACCGGCAGAACTGCGGGTTGGCGTTCTGACGGCCCTGATCGGTGCGCCGTTCTTTATTTACCTGCTCGTGAGAAACCGCTCGCGGGCAACGATGCTGTGACCGTCATAGACGGATTTATTGAGTCTGAGTTGAGATTGAAAGGTTTGAAATGACACGGATTGTGGAGATTGGTACTGGTATGAACATTCGGAATATTTTTTACAAAAAGGCAACGGTAATGATGAAACGGTCGAAGAAGGTCATGATGCTGGCGTTTGCCGCGATAGCGATCGTGGCAATGGCTGCTTGTGGCGGAAGCGATGTGCAGGTTGCACCGGCGTCTGTGCCAACCGCTACAACTGCGCCAGTATCGCAACCTGCGGCGACTGAGCAAGTGGCAACTGTGATGCCGACGGCAACTACAGCACCAGCTCCGACTGCAAAGCCAAAGCCGACGGCGACAGCGACCCCCGCCCCGACTGTCGAACCGACGGTGGTTGTGCCCGACCTGTCACGATTTGCCGATGTTCCCGGAATCATCGACCCGACCAATTTTGGCTGGCCCCGAAGCATCGAAACTTCGGAAGGCGTTATTACTATCGCCGCACCGCCAGAAAAGATTCATTCGCTGTCACTGGGGCATTCGGAGATACTTGCGGCATTGATGGACTTTGATCGCCTGACTGCTGTTTACAGCTTTTACGTTGACGAAGAGCAATCGAATATCGCCGGGCTTTCTGCCGAGCACAACATGATCGGGTTTGACCCGGAAGAAGTCGTTGCACTTCAGCCCGACGTGATAATCGCATCGAAGTACACCAACGCCGATACGGTTGCCCTGCTCACCGACGCGGGCAACTTGATCGCCCGCACGTCTCTTGAAAACTCCGCCCTCGGGAACGTCCCGAACATTCTGTTGATCGGCTACATGATCGGTGCGGAAGTCGAGGCACTGGCACTTGTCGCCGAGATCGAATCGAAAATGCTAGTCATTTCGGACGTTTTGGCCGGTGAGGACGTTGGCAAGATTCGCGTGCTGTCGATTTCGAAATGGACATCGATATTCGCTGCAGGCTCTAATTCGACCGAGGGCGGGATCATCGAGCAGGCGGGCGGTGTCAATGCTGCTGCCGATTCGGGGATAGAGGGTCACCAGCAGGTGAGTATCGAATCGATCGCCGCGATTAATCCCGACGTGATTATCGTGCCACAGCCGCTGGAAGGGGCTAACGCGTTTATCGCAGAACTGACTTCCGACCCCGCGCTGGCAGAGGTTCCGGCGGTGAAGAACGGTCAGGTCTTCTACGTTCCACCGAGGTACCACACCACGCTTTCGCACTGGAACGTTCGCGGGATAGAGCGGCTGGCGAGCCTGCTTTTCCCATCGGCTTTCGACGGCGTGACGTTCAAAGACTTTGAGAATTGGTCTGACCCGGCAAAGTAATCAAGAATGACTTTATCCACTTCAGTGAATACCGTATCGGCGTCTGCACCTGTTGATGCGCGCGCCCTGCTGCGGGTCGAAAACCTTTCGGTCGTGCTCGGCGGAAACACGGTTGTCGATTCGGTGTCGCTGTCGTTGGAACGTGGGGTAGTACTCGGGATCGTGGGGGCGAACGGCAGCGGAAAAACGACATTGTTGCGAGCGATAGCCGGGCTGCAAAACGCTGAACCTGGCGGCGGAATAGTAATTGTCGGTTCAAGTGACGATGCCAGGCCTCGGTCAGGAAGTTCGGTCGATTCGGCGCTCGGGGAACTGGTTCCAGAAAAACTTTCTAAACGTGAACGTGCCCGTATGTTGGCATACATGCCCCAGCAGGCCGAAAGTCACCCATTCACCGTATTTGAAGCGGTGCTTATGGGGCGGTATCCGCATCTGGGCAGATTTGCACTCGAGGGCCCTCACGACCGTGCGCTGGCATGGGAAGCGATGAAACGTACCGCAGTTATCGAATTCGCCAACCGTAAGATCAATACGCTCTCAGGTGGTGAACGGCAGCGTGTCGTGCTGGCCCGAGTACTCGTCCAACAGGCGGAAGTCCTGCTGATGGACGAGCCGACGGCGTCGCTCGACCTGCGTCACCAGATGTTGACCATGGACCTGATGCGGGAAGAGGCAACCGGGCGAAACGCAGGAGTGATGGTGGTGATGCACGACCTATCGCTGGCGGCAAGATATTGCGACCGGCTTGTGTTGCTGGATGAGGGGCGCAAAGTTGCGGATGGCACTCCGTGGGAGGTGTTGACACCTGAGAACCTGCGGAATTCTTTTGGCGTTGAGGGGCTTGTGGAGCCTGATCCGGTGACCGGCAGGCCGCATGTGTTGTTGCTGGGAAGCGCGAATTCCGAGCACGCGGAAATGGTCGGGAATGGTCGAACGGTTCACGTCATCTGTGGGGCAGGTAGTGGACGGAACCTGATGCACCAGCTACGTGCCGGGGGATACACAGTTACCGCCGGAGTTCTGGGGACGGGTGATTCCGACCGCGAGGCCGCTGAACGGCTCGGTCTGGAATATGTCAGCGCACCGCCGTTTTCTGCGATTACCGGTACACAGCACTCCGAGCACCTGACGCTGATTCAGGCTGCCGACCATGTGATCCTGTGTCCGATGGCGGTGGGGTTGAACAACGTGCGCAACGTTGAAGCGGCGCTGGCGGCTGAATCATTGCTGGTCATCGAGCCGCCAAAAGCGGTAGGTGGCCCAGACGGCGCGCATGTAGCGAGGGCGTCAGAAGGCGATGCCCCGCATGTCCCAGATACCCTGAACGTCCCGCATGTCACGAAAGCCCAGAATGCCAAGAATGAAGAGGGGGCCGCGATCGCGGACTTCACAGATGGCAGAGCGCCCGAGTTGCGTCGTGAACTGATCGAGCGCGCGGGGCAGGTGCCGGAAACGGCAGTGCTGTTCGAACTGGCGCGACTGAGGTAAGTGGGGTGATCGGTGCAGGCCAGTCCCTTTTTAGTGTCGAGTCGATCCGACCGCGGGTGTTCGCGACGGGTGATGCGAATGATGAGGATCAGGGAGTGGTATCGAGCAGCCGACGCAGAATGTCTGGGCTGTCGAAGAGGCCATGCACGTAGCTGCCGATGACGGGGAGTGTTTCGGAGATTATGCCGTCGGGCCAGATGGTCTGGGCCGGGTTGTCTGGTTGTGGGCTTTGAGGTCCCTCGGCGTTGCTCGGGAAATTAGTGTCGTTAGTGAGGGTTGCGAGGGGTCGCTTGCCTGTCGTCCTTCGAGAACCTCAGGATGGCACGGGGCCTGGTGCGTACTGGTATCCGATCGGTAATACGCCGGTTGCCTGACGGTTGCCTGACGGTTGCCTGACGATGGCCGGTCGATTAGCCAATCAGGGAGCGGAGCAGGTTCATGTCGATGGCTTCGCGCACAACTCCGGCAAGGCGGTCGTACTCGGCCTCCATAGAGAAATCCTGGACATTCGGTCGGGGCAACCCATGGTTGTTGGCAGTCGTATCGAGCAGCCGACGCAGAATGTCTGGGCTGTCGAAGAGGCCATGCACGTAGCTCCCGATGACGGGGAGTGTTTCGGAGATTATGCCGTCGGGCCATGTTGTTTGGACCGAGTTGTTTGGTCGAGGGCTTTGAGGTCCCTCGGCGTTGCTCGGGAAATTGGTTACGTCGCTCAAGTTTGCAAGATGTGTTTCCCCGCCACCAATGGTAATACCCGTGTGGATTTCGTAGCCGACACCTTTCACTGCTGGGCCCGCAAGCGGCCCTGAAGTGTGTTCAGGGATTTCGATGGTCACTCGCCGTGTGGTTTTTTCGGTGTCGAACACGGTACTGATCGGGAGCAGGCCCAGACCGGGTTCGGACTGCGGCTCTGGCGACTCGGTGGCGTTGGGATCGTCGAGTTGCTGGCCCAAAATCTGATAGCCGCCGCAGATGCCGACGACTGTCACGCCCCGGTTCGCCGCATCGACAATAGCGATATCGAGGGCTCTGGATTTCATCCACCGCAGATCGGCGATAGTACTTTTTGAACCGGGAATTATGATGATGTGCGCAGTGAACAATTCGTGTGGGCTGGTAACTACCCTGATGCGACAGCCAGCGCGGCGAAACGGGTCGAGGTCGTCGTGGTTAGAGACTCGTGGGAGGCCGATGACTGCAACGTTAATCGCCGGGCGCCGTTT
>CAYLWG010000037.1:0-17984 GCA_964387235.1 uncultured Dehalococcoidales bacterium | reverse complement strand
CGATATCTCCCGCTTTAACAACAAGAGTCTGAGATTGGAGAAAACGGATTTCGAGGTTCACGCCCTGGCGGACGCGGTGGTTGAATCACTCGGGCCAACTGCGGGACAACGCAACCAGACGCTCAGGATTGTCAGACATAACAGCCCGATATGGATTTTTGCAGACCAGGGCAGGATCAACCAGATAATTTCGAACCTGATCACCAACTCGTGCAAATATTCTCCATCGTCCACTTCGATCACAGTGAAGATCGGACAGCAGGACGGCTGGGCAACGATAGTGGTCGAAGACGAGGGCTTCGGTATTTCTCCTGAAGATCTCCGGGAGATTTTCTCTCCGTTCTTCAGGTCGAATCGAAAGGAGATTCGCAACGAAACCGGCTCAGGTCTTGGACTCTCGATAGTCAAAACCCTTGTGGAACTTCATGGCGGTCGAATAGAAGCCATCAGCGAACCTGGCAAGAAAACCGTGATGCGGGTGACCTTGCCCGGTGCGAGCAATAAATCTTCTGGTGCCAGTAAACGCTCAGACTCTGGTCTATACGATTAGTCGCAATGCCATCGAATTCTTGGCGTTCACTCCGCTGAACCGACTGACCGCTCCGTCTTAATCGATGATTGGGAGGGTGAACCAGAACGTCACGCCAGAGTCCTGATCGTTCGGGTCGAACCCAACCTGACCCCCGTGAAGCTCAACTATCCGTTGAACCATCGTTAACCCGAGGCCCAGGCCGCGTATTCGCCGGGTAGCTTCGGTATCGGAACGATAGAACGGAGAAAAGACATGCTCGCTGTCTTCTTCGTGAATTCCCGTGCCTGAATCTCGGACATTTGTTTTTACAGTGCTTTCGCATTTCTCGACCGAGACTGAAATCGTCGATCCTTCGGGCGAGTTGTGTGCTGCATTAATCAGAAGATTGGTGATTACCTGGCTGATACGGTCGAGATCGATGTTGGCTTTGATATCGGATGGAAACGACGAGGATTCGATACGCATTCCCTGTAAGGCGACATCGTTGCGCAATGTTTCGAGGGTGGTTTGGACGAATTTAGAATAGCGAACAGTTTCGACTATCAACCCGAGGTGAAACTCAGCGGACGATGTACGGATCATGGAATCCACGATCTCGGATAGCCGTTTGTTGTTCCGTTGCACAACGGCGAGTTGCTCTAATTGCCTTTCGGTTAAATTGCCGTCTCGGTTCTTCGCCAGAGTATCGGTAAGTGCCGTCGCGACAGTGATCGGAGTGTTCAACTCATGAGTGACCGATGTCAGGAACCGTTCTTTTACCAGATCCAGGGTTCTCAGATCTGTTTCCTGGCTTTTAAGTAAATTCCGGGCCCTGACCAGGGTGATGTTCAGGTAAGCGACAGTACCGACCGACACTGCGCTGATGAGAACGACCGCACCGACGAGGACGAAAAGGGCTTGCCGGTATCCGGTGTCGGCTGCAACCTGGCTCATGTGGGTAACAAAGCCTTCGATGCGCTGGGCAACGAACTGCCCGCCAGCCAAACTTTCGGCCTGAACGGCATCGTTCATTAGTTGGAACGACCACATGACGGCGATAAGGGCCAGGGCCATTAGCACCAGAGCATAGGTAACCGTCGGCCGGTAGATGCCGATCAGTCGATAAATGTCCAATCGCGACCCGCGAAGAGCAACCACGCTATCCCCACCACCCCAAATTCGACCCTGGGGCGCATACGGTTACTGCGAGGCCGCATTCCGTATCATCCACTCGTGCCGTAACAAACTTTTTCCCACCAGAAATTCTCATGAAACTCTGGTGGTTATTACACGGTAACATACGGCGCATTTACCCCCGGCCTTATGCCAATAACTTTTGAGATACGCCGCACATCATGCGTGCAAACCGGTCGCCCACAGTGAGTGCTAGCACCCATTTATTTTGGAGAGCATCAGGGCAATTCAACTTTAGAAGCTCGTGGCGTTTACACGACAATGTATGAAATTGGCATGGCTCACCGGTACGCGCCAGTACGCGCGGCGGAAATGGTGCGCCCGGTTTACAGGCCGAAATTCGGTTCTTCTTCTCTCTCGATTTTTTCAGGATCCAGATCCATACCCATGCCGACTGACGTTGGGGCAGCGATCGAACCATTTTCCGGCGTTACCGGGTTTTTCAGGAAGTGCTGGTGGATCACATTCCACTTGACCAGGTATTCCTGGTACGGAGTGTGAATTGGCGATTGGCTAACCGAAAAGTGAATCCCGGCATTTGTCGAGTGGCCGTGCGGGATAGTAATCAGGTCGGCAGTGGTCGCGATCGCTGCGATTTTCAGTACTTCCGACAGGCCGCCAGCCCAGTAGATATCGGGTTGGAGTATGTCGAGGGCTTCAGCATCAATAAATTCCTTCATGCCCCAGCGGGTGTAGTGGTGTTCCGCCCCAGAAAGCGGAATATTCGTAGCTTCCCTGATTTTTCTGTAGGAATCGATGCGATCGGGCATGGCAACTTCTTCGAGCCATCGCGGTCGCATGTCTTCGATTGCTTCGGCCAGCCGGATTACGTAGTTAACGTCCATCGACTGCCAGCAATCGAGCATGATGTCGTCATCATCACCCAGTGTTTCTCGCAAAGTCTCAGCCAGTTCGACATTCTTTCTGAAGCCCTCCGCTCCAGACATCGGACCATGACGAAAAAACCATTTCTGGGCCATGTATCCCAGTTCCTGGTACTGCTTTGCGCGCTCGGCCACCAGGCCCATGTCCAGCACGTTGTAGCCGAGCATCGATGCGTAGGCAGGTACTTCATTGCGGGTAGGACCACCGATGATCGAATAGACGGGCACATCGAAGTAGCGACCTTTGAGGTCCCACAGTGCGTTGTCGATAGCACTGATGGCGATCATCGTGTTGCCCTGGCGTCCGTGAACCATCGCCCGATGCAGCACGTCCCAGATGAACTCTGTCGCCAGCGGGTCGCGACCGATCAGAAAATGCGTCAATTCGTTTTCGATGATGAACGCAATCGACCTGTCGATTGGCCCCCCGATGCCAATCACTCCTTCGTCGGTTTCGATCTGCACGAAGTAGGCATCGTGCGCCAGCGTGTTCTCGGTCTTCTGGTCGCTCCACTTCACCCGTCCGGCTGCTTCACGGAACTCTGGATACACATCGAGCGGCATCACGAGTCGCTCCTCCCAGAACTTGCCATCGGTTTCGATGGTTCCAAAAAGATGCCGGAGCCGAATTTTTTCGATCTTCATTTTTTGTTTTTTGTCCGTTGCGAATTTTGAGGGTGTGTGGCGGTCATTCGGGGCTTAGTATCTACCCAAAAACTCCCTCTCCTCTGGGAGAGGGTTGGGGTGAGGGCAAGTTATCAATATGAAAGCACGTTTTCGATGGCCTCGACTCCACCGTCGATGGCTTTCGTTTAGCCGTGGCAACCTGTGGGCAGCCATCTCCGTCTGGGCAAGGAATTCTGCCTTCGCCTGTAAGCGCGTTTTGGGATAGTTTCTTAGTGGCTGTGCCGGGTTCGGGTTCGGGGGCATGGTTGGGCGACTTTATCGCGAATTTCATGTAAGTGCATGCGGAGTGCATTCCTTTAAAGCAGTTCGATTATGTTCCGGGCTTTTGCCGGCCAGTCAACCGTGGTTCCGACTGCGCCCGATTCAAATGCGCGTTTAAGCGATGCTTTTGAATTGGCAATGCCCCACGTCCGCACGGTGAGTCCTGCCGAGTTCGCCATCTTGATTTGCGCTCGGGTGACTTTGCCTGCATTCGGATAGATTCCTGACAGTCCCAGACTGGTTGCGGCTTCCACCGATGCCGCATCGATTTTCTGGAGCAGCCAGCCGTGGGCGATACCGGGCATCAGGGCAATCGAACGCTCGAGTTGTTCGAAGTGAAACGACGATATGGTCACACCGGGCGCAACGCTGTCGCCGGTGTGCTGATCGAGCCAGCCCCACGCGGCCAGTGACTTCATCGTTGTAGCTGCAAGCTCGGTTTGTGTTGATTTTAGTTCGAGATGAACGTGTACCTTGCCAGCGTAGCGTTCCAGAAAATCGTCGAGGGACGGCACGAACGCCTCGGGGTATGCCAGCGGCCCATGAATGCCCGCTCCATCTTCCGGTCCATCGAACCACAGGCCGGCATTTAGCGACTTTATCTTTGCGATAGAAGTTTCGGCCACGGCCCCGGTGGTGTCGGTCGTGCGGTCGAGTGTCCCGTCGTGAATCAGTACCGGTCGGCCATCGCTCGTCAGCTGAACATCAGTTTCAAAGTTGTCGAAGCCAAGTTCAAGGGCCAGATCGAACGCCTCGAACGTGTTTTCGGGGGCGTCGTATGAAGCTCCCCGGTGGGCGATGATGGTGAATTCGTTCTTCGTGTTTGTGTTGATCAATGGCTTGGTAAGACCTAATGAGACTTTTGGTGAAATTTTCGCGAAGTGTATGTGACATTCGCGAGAATCGCCGTACAATCCCGCTGTGCCAGTCAACAAAATTTCCAATTCATTCGCCCAAGCGGTTGCCGACATCCCGCCTGGCTCATCGATAATGATCGGCGGTTTTGGCGGCGCAGGGGGCCAGCCAACAAGGCTTATGCTCGCTCTGAGGGATCTCGGAGTCGGCGACCTGACGATCATCGGCAACGTGGCTGGAATATCCAAAACAACCGGTTACGGCTGGCCCGACGATCTCGACCCCGTGGACCAGGGGATGTTTTTCGAAAGCGGGCAGGCAACGAAAATCATCTGTTCTTTTCCCGTTCCCGGTACTACAAACCCGCTCAGCGAGATCGAGAAGGCATGGCGTGAAGGCAGGGCCGAGGTCGATATCGTGCCGCAGGGCACATTGATCGAGCGTATACGTTCGGCTGGCGCAGGTATCCCCGCCTTTTACACCCCGACAGGTGTCGGAACCCCGGCGGCTGAAGGTCGCGAAAAGCGTGAATTCGGCGGACGCACTTATCTGCTAGAACATGCTCTTTCGGCCGATTACGCGTTGATTCGGGCCCAAAAGGCCGATACGCGCGGCAATCTGCAATACATCGGCACTTCACGGGCGTTTAATCCGGCGATGGCTACCGCTGCGAAAATTACCATCGTTGAGGTCGACGAGATCGTCGAGCCGGGCGGAATAGACGCCGAACGGGTCGGGACGCTGAGTACTTATGTCGATCGGATCGTACAACGCGAACCGGGAGACCCATTACCTTGATGTTTCGCGGGCACGTTTATCGCTCGATAACCACGGTTCTACTGGCACTTCGCGCGAGTATCATCTCTTCCCCCTGCCAGAGTAAAAACAGTCGTAAAGATCACGCGAAGAAACGTCCACATGGGTGTAGAAACTATCGAATACATGCTCTCTAAAGAGCAGCAATCCCCGACGTCGGCTTTCCGGCCTTTTCGGATTGTGATACGAGTAGTGCGAAATGACTTCTAAGTGACACAGGAATTAAAAGACCCCGCGCCGCGGCTCGGCCGGGCAGCGATTGCAAAAAGGGCAGCACGCGATCTTGTCGATGGTTCGACCGTGAACCTCGGCATTGGCATTCCAGCACTATGTGCCGACTTCCTGCCCGAAGGAATCGAGTTGAGGTACCACGCCGAAAATGGTGTTCTGGGCTTTGAAGACCTCGCCCCACCCGGCGAAGGTGACCCAAACCTGATGGACGCGGGCGGGAAGTTTCCAAGACGGGTTCCGGGGATGGCCTTCTTCGATTCCGTCGAGTCGTTCAACCTGATCCGCGGTGGTCACATCGATGTGACAGTGCTGGGGGCATTGCAGGTCTCACGAAACGGAGATCTTGCGAACTGGATGATTCCAAAACGCGGGATAGGCAGTATAGGTGGGGCTATGGACCTCGCCACCGGCGCAAAGCGGGTGCTTATTGCGATGGAACATACGGTTCGGGGCAATATCGCAAAAATCGTTGACGAATGCACGTTCCCGCTAACGGCACCAACGTGCGTCGATGAGATCGTAACCGACATAGCGGTGATCGAGGTCGACCGAGATCGCGGACGCTTGATACTAAGGGAAGTGGCTCCTGGCTGGTCGTTCGACGATGTGCAGGCCCGGACCGAAGCCGATCTCGAAACCGATGGCAGCGTAGGCCAGATGGTCTAACGGGCGGACGGGCGCTTCCTGTCATTCTCTTCTGGCCTGTAACGCCCTCTGGCGTTCGAGGTGGGTAGACTTGCCGCATGGCGACAAGCGACAGGACAACACCCCTCGAAAACTCAGCAGACCAGGAACCAGTTCGGCCAGTTCAGGGTGAATCGTTCGACGAGTTCCGCAATTCGTTTTTTTATGGCTCTCGAAACGATCTTTTCCACAAGTGGTTTAAAGCCGGATCAGAGCAGCTTGCCAAGACGTACATCCAAGAACTCCTGCGGCTGACCGGAGACCTGATCGACAATGGCGACACCCAACCGATAGTCGAGGCAATTGTTCAAGCTCAGTCTGAAGCGTACGCGGGGGCAGGGCACTTCCAGTACGACACCGGGCCGTTCACGCAGTTGGGCCAGCCGTTATCTGAAAGTCGAATCGCACTGCTGACGACCACGGGCCATTTTGCTGAAGGTGATGACCCCAGACCGTTCGGTAAGGAAAACCTGACCCAGGATGAGGTGGTAAAGATGACGGGGGAGTTCGGCAAGGCCGACCCGACTCTCTCTGAAATTCCGATCACGACTACGCGGGGCCAGACAAGGGTCAGGCATGGCGGTTACGACATCCGCGCCGCTGAGGCAGACCGAAACACTTCATTTCCTATCGACCGAATGCTTGAACTTGCTGCGGAAGGTGTGATCGGCGAGTTCGTAAACCCCGCTTACTCGTTCGTTGGCCTTACTTCGCAGTTGCGCCTGAGAAAAGAGATCGCACCCCGTTGGGCCGAAAAGTTAAAGGCCGCAGGAGCGCAGGGCGCGGTTTTGATACCGATATGACCGGTATGCCACGTGTCGGTCGGGCACGTAGCAAGGGCGTTCGAAGAGGCGGGAATTCCAAGCGTCATAATCATGTCAACTGTGTTCAAAGACCGAACAGTGGCGATGAGCCCGGCCCGTGTAGTGTTGACACCACACCCGATGGGCCGAACTCTTTCAGCACCATTTGATGTCGAAAGGCAGCTGGCTGTGCTAAAAACTGGCTTGAACCTTCTGGAATCGGCGGCGGCGGGCGGGACGGTTGTTGAATATCCCGAGGCGTACCGAACAGGCCCGTTCGGGAACCGAGGATAAGCATGCCTGGATCAGAACCAGAAATTCCAGAAACGCCCGAAACAGCAAAACAACCTGAGCCCCGTTCTGACGTTGGCCCTGGCCTTGACACAGACTCGGGGCGGGTTCGGCCCCGGCAAAACGTCGTTTCGGCCAGAAGCATCGGATTCCGCAAGCGTTTCGAGGGCGTCGGGTACTGGACGCTTCTGGCGATCGTTCTTGGCCTGCTGATCTGGTTCATCTCCGCATCCGCCAGAAGCAGCAGCATCGCAAGGGACGCAGAGGCGACGGTGATCGCAACACTGTTCGTTCCCGAGACCGCAACCGCAGTGGCCGAACAAGAAACGGCGACGGCACGATAGCGCGGGGACGTGACAGTTTGTTTCCGCGGGAGAGCGGTGTTGGTTCCGAGCATTAGGTAAAAACTCGGTCGAGCGGCACAGGTTCTGCCGGTATGCCCGAAGCCGACTCCGCCCATGTAAGATCGAACTATGTTTGAGTCACTTTCCGACAAACTTGGCGGTGTATTCGGCAGGCTTACCAGTAAAGGCAAGCTGTCGGAAAAAGATATCGACGCGGCACTGCGTGAAGTGCGGCTGGCGCTGCTGGAAGCCGATGTCGATTTCAAAGTTGCCCGCCAGTTCGTGAAAACGATCAAAGAGCGCGCAGCGGGCGACAAGATTTTTAACTCGCTAACTCCCGGTCAATCGGTCATCCGAATCGTCCGTGAAGAGTTGGCCGAAATGCTTGGTGGTGAAACCGCAGAACTGGCAAGGGCCGACCGACCACCGAGCGTAATCATGCTGGTTGGCTTGCAGGGCGCTGGCAAAACTACGCTTGCGGCAAAACTGGCCCTTTCTCTCCGCAAGGCAAAACACCCGGTGATGATGGCCGCATGTGACCTCCAGCGTCCCGCCGCGATCGACCAGCTCACGCAACTCGGCAAACAACTTGATATCGACGTTTACTCCGAAGAACCCTCAGGCTCGACTCCTGTAAAAGTCGCCGTGGCAGCAGTGAGAAAGGCTGCCCGCGAAAATATCCATTACCTGATCCTCGATACAGCAGGGCGGCTGGCGATCGATGACGCGCTTATGGGCGAACTCGAGGAGATTCGGGACGCCACATCTCCGGTAGAAACCCTGCTCGTGCTTGACGCGATGACAGGCCAGGATGCGGTGAAATCGGGCAGCGAGTTTAGTTCGCGTATCGGCATTACCGGCATGGTTCTGACGAAAATGGACGGCGACGCACGCGGCGGGGCTGCACTTTCGATGCGGTCGGTCACCGGGGTTCCGATCAAGTACATCTCGATTGGGGAGCGGCCCGATCAGTTCGAGGTCTACCACCCGGACCGCATAGCATCTCGAATTCTCGGCATGGGCGATGTCGAAACACTGATCGAAAAGGCAGAGGTCGAGTTCGATTCGGAACAGGCACTGGCCCTCGAACGAAAGTTCAGGAAGAACCAGTTCGACCTGAACGACATGCTGCAACAGTTTCAGGCAATTAAGAAGATGGGTTCGCTGACCGACATTATCGGGATGATTCCCGGAATGGGGGCTTTGAGGGGCAAGTTCAACCCAAAGGACCTCGACGAGCGGCGCATGGCGCGGGTCGAGGCGATTATCCATTCGATGACGATGGTCGAACGGCAAAACCCGTCTATCATCAACGGTTCGCGCCGCAAGAGAATTGCCAACGGTTCGGGGAGTTCGCCCTCGCAGGTAAACCAGCTTCTCAACCAGTTCAAGCAGATGCAGACGATGATGAAGAAGATTTCAGGGCCGGGTGGTAAACGGGCCCTGATGGGGATGATTGGCAAAAGCTAGTCCGGCTTGCCGGATTTATTTGTTCACTCGCGGGCACGCTCTGGGCTCTGGCCCTGTGTCCTTTAATTTCGCTAACGAAACACTTTTTTATCAACGACTGGCACATATGGCCCCGTCGGTAAGGAACTCGGGCGGACTCGCTGTAGGGTGAGTCTCACTCAGAGGATGCCCTGGGATTATGGTGTTCGCCTTCGCTTACCCGTCTGCCCGCGGGTAAACTCATCCCGGTGTGTTTTCACGCCGTCTCACTCAAATAGCAACACCACTGGAGTTTGTTCGCATGACCGTCGCCCACCTTCGCACGTACACGATAAATGCTGGAATGATGGACAGTTGGCTCGAAACATTTTCAAAGCTGGTTCCCATCATGGACAAGGCGGGTATAAAAGTAGAAAGTATTTGGGTGAACGAAGAGCGCACTCAGTTCATATGGATTCGTTCATACGGCGATTCGGTCGACAATATCGCCACTGCCGAAGCCGCCTTCTACGGCAGCGAGTGGTGGCTGGCCAATGTAGCGCACGTACGGAGCCACCTGGCCCACCGGGAGATCGTTCAGATCGAAACTGCATGACCACGGAGCCTGGTCGGCCAACACTGCGCGCTAGCTCGGAACTCCGAGGGTCGCGCCATGAATATCTGGGTGTCCGCGCAGAAAATCGCCGGTCGGTAGTCCCTGGCGGCCCTCCAGTTGTAGGCGTGTGATTTCGAGCGGGCCTGAACCTGTGCCCACGTAGAGTTTGCCGCCCTCAATAGTGACTCGGCCTGGGTGGCGAAATGTCTCAGTCCCGGAATCGGACCTATCCCCATGCCCGTGACCGAGCGGAAGCTCCGTGCCTGGCGCTTTCTCGGGCCTTTCACCTGACACGCCGGGAATCTTCACATCGAGGATTTTCAGACCTTTCTCGCCCCATGTGGTTGATGTCCCAGGCCAGGGGTCGTAAGCCCTGACCATGCGTCCGATCTGCTCGGCTGAAAGCGACCAGTCGATTTCTCCATCCGAAGAGTCGAGAAGTTTCGTGACAGTCGCCTTCGTGTCATCCTGCGGTGTTGGTACAACTGTTCCGTCTTTCAGGCCTGCGAGCACATCGGGAAGCATGGCGACACCCTCCTTAAAGAGCCGGGCCGTTAGTCCAGAAGCGCGCTCGTTGCCTGTGAGTACTATCGGTTCCGACTGCGCGAGAACTGGCCCGGTATCCATTCCCTCGTCAAGCAGCATCACTGTCACCCCGGTATGAGCCTGCCCATCGAGAATAGCGGTGACCACCGGGCTTGGCCCGCGATACAGCGGCAACAGCGATGGGTGGACGTTCACTACTCCCATTGGGGGTATCTTCAGTATGCCGGCTGGAAGAATGCGCCCGTAGGCCACTACAACAAATACGTCGGCATCCGCACCGGCCATCCGGTCTCGCTCAACTGTGTTTTCTCGAAAGCCCGCTGGTGTAAAGACTGGTAAGCCCAATTTTTCGGCAAGTACCCTGACCGGAGTTGGGGTTTTAGCGCGCCCGCGGCCAGCGCGCCGGTCGGGCCGTGTGTAAACCGCGACTATGTCGTGGTCTGCTGTCACCAGCGACTCCAGCGAATCAGCGGCTTCACGTGGTGATCCAAAGAAAATAATACGCATCTCAACACTTTAACCCCGTCCGGCAAAATGCGGCGGTTGGTGCGGCGCGCCATAATCGGTTGCGCGGTCAGGGGCGATACCGCGGCGGTTGGGCCACGAAAACTAATGTTCAAACTGAGTCGTGAACGATGTCACAATTTCGCTGGGAAATTGGTTACAAATCCGGGCTAATTGACCCCCTCGCGGGGTTGCATACCCCAACCGGCTGCATGGTACGGTTGCCCACAGACCGGCACCACCTCAGGCGACGTCCAGCCGCCGAACCCGTCGGTAATTGTGATCCACATATCAGGGTGATATTTCATTCGACCGGCATGCCCGGTGCAGGGTGAGTTGCGCCAAATTTTAGTGAGGACCTGGCGACGGAAAACGCACGGAAAATATGGTCAGCGGCACTGGGGCAGCTCCAATTAGAAATCCCACGTCCAAACTATGAAACATGGTTAAAGCCCACTTCTGCGGTGGCGTTGGCCCACGATACGCTATCAATCTCAACCCCGAGTCCTTTCGCCGCCGAAATGCTTGAAAAGCGGCTGTCGGGAACCATCCACCGCACGGTTTCTCGCGTGGCCGGCCGGAAGCTTGTGGTCGAATTCATCGTGGTGGGTGCGAATGGAATCGCACAACACGAACAAGTGGGTAAAACGAAGGTGGATGACCCGCACTCAAATAGCCCAGATAGCCCAAACGGTTCGTCGGGCAGGAACGTTGACTACGCCCGGTCTTATGCCCTGAAGCCGGGATTTAATTTCGATTCATTTGTGGTCGGGCCCTCGAACCGTCTTGCTCAAGCAGCCGCGGCGAAAGTTGCAGAAGCTCCGGGCAATGTCTACAACCCGCTTTACATTTATTCAGAGGTTGGTCTTGGCAAAACACACCTGCTGCATGCCATCGGCCACGTACTGAGCAGCCGCGGGCTGAAGGTGATGTATGTATCAAGCGAACGCTTCACCAACGAATACATCAGCGCTATTCGTGAGGGATCGACAGATCGGTTCCGAGAGTGGTACCGCAGTGCGGATGTTCTACTTGTCGACGATATCCAGTTCATTGCCTCGAAACCGCAGACACAGGAAGGTTTCTTTCACACGTTTAACGAACTCCACATGGCCGGTAAGCAGATAGTGGTTACGGGCGATGAACCTGCCAGCAAGAGCTTGCTGCAGGAGCGAATTCAGTCGCGGCTTGCTGGTGGGCTCGAAGTCGACCTCCAACCGCCCGATTACGAGTCGCGCTACGCGATTCTTCAGAGCAAGGCCCCAGACCTCGAGCCTGCCGTGCTCGACCAGATTGCGCAACTTTCGCACCATAACGTCCGCGAACTCGAGGGAGCCCTGAACAGGGTGGTCGCCTATTCGCAGTTGGTGGGCAGCCCGGTAACGCCGGAACTTTCGGAACTGGCGCTAAAGAGCCTGCTCGCGCAAAAGCCGAAGGACGTTACTTCTATCGATCAGCTGTTGTTGGCGATTTCGGAGTTTACCGGGGTCAGCGTAGACAGGATCATCGGGAAAAAGCGAGATAAGGCAACTGCAGAAGCACGCCGAATGGCGATGTATATGCTTCGAGAAGAAGTTCACCTTACCTCCGCAAGGGTAGGCCAGGAGCTCGGAGGCAGAGATCATTCGACGGTTCTCTACGCCCAGAAACGTTTCGAGCAACTGCTGGAAACCGACGGTATGGTACGTAAACATCTTGCAGCGGTTCGCGACATAATTGCGAGAGCCAACCGCGTTTCCGCCCCGAGCCGTGTAACTACGCTGAGGCGTTAACCTCTTCGCTTTCATCGCGCGTTTTCAAACGCAGGGAAGCCATGCAAGGGTTCTTTGGAAGATTATTCTCCACGTAATTATTCAAGGAACTCGGCACCGTACGAGGCGGCGGTGATGCTCACAAAACCTGGCTATTCACCGGTTGATACATAGGTTTTTTAGTGCGCCGCCCGTCGATACCCCCAACACCGGAACCTGTCACCTGTTGAAGCCTTGTTGGATAGTGCTTCAAATTCAAAATTATCTGAGGATAACTCCGGTGTTTTCGTAGTAAAAACCTGTTGAAACAATGCCGGTTTAAACCTCTGTAATTCCGATGAACCCATATTTTAAAACATTCCACATACGTGTAAAAATAGAACAACTCTCCCAACATCGAAACGTCAGTTTCCAACCAATAATCAACAGTCGCTTTATACTCAATCCAATAGGGTTTTCCACATATCAACACTGTTTACTAATATGACAATTAACTATTAGTAGATATTTCAGGATCTAGTTTTCCACATGCTCGATTCGGCAGTAATAGAAGTAAGGGCAGGTAACGGAGGCCACGGCATTGTCGCTTTCATCAGGGAGGCACTTATGCCGCGTGGTGGACCAGGTGGCGGCGATGGAGGGCGTGGCGGCGATGTTGTGCTTATCGCCGACCCCGGGCTCAACACGCTAACCAAATTCCACTGGCAACCACACTTCATTGCCAAAAACGGTACCAGGGGTGATGGTCATAACAGAAACGGGGCCAACGGAGACTCCATTGAAGTGACAGTACCGGTTGGGACCGAAGTGTGGATTTGGGAAGATGGCGAAGATAAAGAACTGATAGGCGATATGAATACGCCTGGTCAGCGAATGATCGTTGCTGAGGGTGGTCGAGGGGGCTGGGGCAATGCCCATTTTGTGAGCGCAACGCACCAGGAACCGTTGCTGGCCGAGGCCGGAGAGTACGGAGTAATCCGTAAAGTCAGACTGAATTTGAAGTTACTGGCCGACGTTGGACTTATCGGTATGCCGAATGCTGGAAAGTCGAGTATTTTGACCGCTATCAGCGCCGCCCGCCCGAAGGTTGCGGATTATCCGTTCACAACACTCGAACCTGTTCTTGGAGTTGTTGAACTCGGGCCGCAGGCGTTCGTAGTCGTAGATATTCCCGGACTGATCGAGGGCGCTCACAAAGGCATCGGGCTTGGTGACGAGTTCTTAAAGCATGTGCAGCGCACGCGTATGCTCGTGCATGTTGTGGACGGAAGCGAGGACGATGTTCCGGGGCGAATAAAGATCATCAACGATGAGATAAGTCAGTACGACCCGGAGCTTGCGAAGCGGCCCCAGATTCTGGCGGTGAATAAGCTAGACCTCGAAGAGGTTTCGGTGCTACTGGACGAGATAAAAGAGAGCCTGAAGGATGCTGAAGGCCTTCATTCACAGACATTTTTTGTTTCGGCGGCAACATACGATGGGCTCGACGACCTAAAGCAGGCCATGTTCCATGTTCTTAAAGCTGCGAACGAAGAACTTGAGCTTAAGTCTGACACCGAGATTTCAGCAGAAGATATTCCGGTTATCCGGCCGAAAGTGCATAAATCCACCGATGTCGTTATCCGTGATCCAGACGGCGCACTCAGAATCGTCCACCCGAAAGCAGTGCGCCTTGCCAGGGGAAGTAATCTTGAAACTTGGGAGGCACGCATTCAGTTTCAACGCAGGCTGGAACAACTGAAGGTTACGAAAGCACTCCGAGACGCCGGAATAGAGACCGGAGACACGGTTTTAATAGGCGATTGGGAATTCGACTGGGATTAGTTTGCCCATGAGCCTATTACCGGTCAGTGATGTTACGAGAAAAGTAGGCGTATTCGGAGGCACGTTCGACCCGGTACACTGCGGGCACCTGGCGATTGCTGAATCTGTACAGAACGAACTCGGCCTGGACATGGTTCTTTTCGTTGTGGCTGCCGACCAGTGGCTCCGCGAAATCCCGCCGGTAGCGGATGCCGGATCGAGGTTTGCGATGATCGAGCTGGCTACTGAGAGTTTTCCACAATTCGAAACTTCAGATGTGGATATCGTAAGAGACGGCCCGACTTATACAGTCGATACGCTTGCCGATTTACGTGACCGACTGGGCGATGAGGTTGAACTGCACATGATCGTTGGGGCAGATTCTGCGTTAGCAATGAATCGCTGGAAAAACGCTGCGAAAATCGAGTCGCTCGCTAAAATTATCGTGGTCGGCAGGCCGGGGTCAGAGTTCGGTGATGGGCCGCGGGACAGGTCGCACCCTGCACACGGGGCAGTGTATGTTGAAGGGCCAATGGTCGATGTTTCTGCAACTGCGATCAGACAGCTTGTTCGCGATAACAATTCGATAACAGGGCTGGTTCCTGTGCCGGTTGCGAACTACATCGAAAATAACGGCTTATACCGCTGACGGGAGTGGATATGAACGATGGTGCGGCTGCTGCCGGGATTAAGCTGAGGCAGATCACAGAGCGCCTGTATGAACGGGCACTGGAACTCGATGCCCTGAAATTCGGGGATTTCACCCTCTCGTCGGGCCAGAAGAGCGCCTACTTCTTCGATGGGCGGGTTCTCTTGACCGATCCCGAGGGCGCCGACCTTATCTCGAAGGCGTTTATGTCCGCAATCATCGAGGCCGGGGCCGAGGCGTTTGGTGGCCCGACCGTTGCCGCGGTGCCGATCGTGGGCGCACTGGCTTTGCGCTCGCACATGGAGGGCAGGAACCTGACCGGGTTTTTCGTTCGGCCTGAAGCGAAGGAGCATGGTGCGGGCAGGCAGATCGAAGGCAACTTGAAGCCGGGCATGAAGGTGGCTGCGTTCGACGATACGGTTTCGACCGGTGGGAGCCTTCTGGCGGCGATAGACGCTATCGAGGCGTTTGGGTGCGAGGTGGTTCTTGTACTCGCTGTGCTGGACCGTCACCAGGGCGGTGGCGATGAGCTTGAACGCCGCGGCATCCCGTTTTTCAAGCTATGGGAGTCAACGCCCGAAGGCAAAGTGACAAGTCACGTTTCCTGAGGTGGCGACGTCGCTCTGGCGTGTGATGCTGAACTTGATTCAGCATCACACTATCGCCGTCCGAGCGCGCCTGTCTGCCGTTTGGCATGCTCCGGCTGACTGCCGCCACCCGAATCATCACACCGCCAGCGGCACCGACACTTCCCGATCTCTCAGGAAACGTCGCAAGCGACTCTCTGAAACCGTGGCATAGCCACCTCGGAAAACGTGGCTATGCCGCCCACTTACACGTCGAGGTTTTTTACTTCGAGGGCGTTCGCCCTTATGAAGTTCCGGCGCGGCTCCACATCGTCGCCCATTAGCGTTCGGAAAATGTCGTCTGCCGCCATCGCGTCTTCGGCCGTAACTCTCAGCATCACCCGTTCATCCGGGTCCATCGTGGTCTCCCACAGCTGTTCGGGGTTCATCTCGCCAAGGCCCTTGTAACGCTGCACGTTCACGCCCGAGCGGTCGGAATTGTTGTCGAGTGTTTCCGGTAGCTTGTCCCACGCGACGTTTGTGGCGATCACCTCATCGCCTCTGGTCACGGTAAGCTTGCCTGCCTCGACTACCTGCTGGATCATCGGATAGATCATCCTGAGGCGCATTATGGCCGGGTTGTGGTAGGTATCTTTGGTCAACGTGTAGCCGTCTATGTCGTAGGTCCGGTCCGGGATAACCACCGGCTCAACCTCTTCGACTTCGACCGTTTGTGTGACATCGACCTCTGAATCCACGAATTCAGGTTCTGGTGATGCGCCTTCCCCGTCTTCTCCCTCCGTGCCGAACATCGATGCCTGCCCGACCTCGGCCACTTCATCTTCATCTTCTGGCGAAAGCGCGGGCTCTGCCGCTACTTCTGTTGGCACGGGCGGCTGCTCTGGCCTGAAATCTAGCGACTGGTACTCGGGATCCTTCACAAGTTTTTCAAGCACGTTCGCGGGCACTTCCAGCACCTTTGCGACATCCATGGAATCGGCATAGTCACGTATCGGTGTGAGGATGCGGCCAATCCTGGTGCTTTTCAGTTGAATGCTGGGGTCGGATTCAGCCGTGATTACTATCGAACCGTACAGGCGGTTTGCCGTCCATTCATCGAGTTCTCCTTCTGAATACAGCCATTTTGCCGAACGGCCCTTGGAGGCCCGGTACAGCGGTGGCTGTGCGATGAAAAGATGGCCGTTGCCGATTATTTTCGGCATGTTGCGGAAGAAGAATGTCAGCAGCAGTGTGCGGATATGCGCACCATCAACATCCGCGTCGGTCATGATGATAACGCGGTGGTAGCGGAGCCTGTCTTCGTCGTAGTCTTCGCCCAGCCCACAGCCGAGCGCGGTTATCAGTGCTGCGATTTCCTCGTGTGCCAGCATCCGTTCCGGTCGGGCTTTTTCGACATTCAGTATTTTCCCGCGGAGCGGCAGGATAGCCTGATACTGCCGGTCTCGGCCCTGCTTTGCTGAACCACCAGCCGATTCACCCTCAACGATGTATATCTCGGATTTGGCCGGGTCTTTTTCAGTGCAGTCGGCCAGTTTGCCGGGCAACGACCCACCGTCCATCGCGTTCTTGCGAATAACGAGGTCGCGTGCCTTCTTGGCTGCCTCACGGGCCCGTGCAGCCGTCGTTGATTTGTTGATTATCAACCGGCCATCATCAGGGTTATCTTCGAGGAACTCGGCAAGCCTGCGGCCTACGACCTGTTCGACCGCTCCCTTAACCTCCGGGTTGCCGAGTCGGCCTTTGGTCTGTCCTTCGAATTGCGGGTCCTTAACCTTCACGCTAATTACGGCCATCAAACCTTCACGTACGTCCTCGCCGGAAAGACTTTTTATGTCGTCCTTACCGGTGCCAAGCAGCTTATTTTTGCGTGCGTAGTCGTTCAATACCCTCGTGAGCGCGGACCGGAAACCGGTTACATGGGAGCCGCCATCGCCGGTTCGGATGACGTTGGCAAAAGACAGGCAGTTTTCGATGAACGATTCGTTGTACTGGAGCGCGACTTCGACGACGACGTCGTCGACCGTGTCCTGTACGTACAGGACGTTCGGGTGAACCGAGCCACGATTCCGGTTGAGCGACCTGACGAAGCTCTGCACCCCGCCATCGAACAGGTAGGTCACATCGTTGAACGGCCAGCGGTCTTCGTGCCATTCGGACTTCAGGTGGATTGTCAGGCCCTGGTTCAGATAGGCCATCTCTTTGAACCGGCCAGCGATCACGTCCCAGTCGTAATCGATTACGGGGAATATTTCGTGATCAGGCTTCCAGGAAACAGTTGTTCCGGTGCCACGTTCGTCCTCGGCAGTTTGCGGGCGCACATCCATTTCGCCAGTGGTCTTACCGCGTTCGTACCGTTGGGTGTTGATTTTATTGTTACGGCGAACTTCGACTACGGTCCACTCTGACAGGGCATTCACCACTGATGCGCCCACACCGTGCAGCCCACCCGACACCTGATAGCCCTTGCCGCCGAATTTGCCGCCCGCGTGGAGGGTGGTCATGACAGTTTCTAGGGCGGAGAGGCCGGTTTTCTTGTGCT
>CAYLWG010000036.1:0-18165 GCA_964387235.1 uncultured Dehalococcoidales bacterium | reverse complement strand
CAAGGAACGTAATGCGGCGTTTTATTATTCGTAGGTTCATCTTTTCGCTCGTCAGCATCGTAGCGGCGACCGCTATAGTTTTCCTACTTTCGCGCGCATCCGGCGACCCCCTGTTGCTTTACGCAAACTCTGGCTATGGACTGACAGTCGAGGCCGAAGCCGCATTGCGGAAAAGGCTGGCGCTGGATCGTCCTCTGCCGGTTCAGTACGCACTCTGGCTCGGTCGTACGCTCAAAGGTGATATGGGGGAGACGATCCTCGATCGTAAACCCGTGGCACGGGTCGTGCTACAGAGGCTTCCTTCGACCATCCACCTTGGTGCCACAGCATTCCTGCTTTCGTTCATGGTCGGTATACCGCTTGGAGTGCTGTCGGCCGTAAAGCGTGGTTCCATCTGGGACTATATGGGCAGATTTTTCGCGCTTCTTGGACAGGCCGTCCCACAGTTCTGGCTTGGCCTGGTTCTGATTCTTTTATTCTCTGTCCAGTGGCAGATATTCCCGGCCGCTCTAAAAGGCAACAGCATCTGGGATGTTAAGCACCTTGTGCTACCTACAATCACGCTGGCAGCAGGCGGCTTCGCGTTCTACATGAGAATCACGCGTACCGCGATGTTAGAGGTACTCGATTCGGAATACGTGAGACTGGCCCGTGCCAAAGGTGTCGGCAACAACATCGTCATATGGAAACACGCGTTCAAGAACGCGTTGATTCAACCACTGACAGGAATGACGTTGGGATTGACGTTCTTTCTGACGGGTTCGGTTCTTGTCGAAACCGTTTTTGCGTGGCCTGGCATGGGACAAATGGCCATCACTGCCGTGAACAATAACGACTTCCCGATTTTGCAGGCTGTGGTCTTCTTCTTCACTATCCTGTTTGTTGGAATGACCTTTATAACCGATCTTTTGTATGCGTTTATCGACCCGAGAATCAGATACGACTAGGCATACACCGCTAACCAGAAATTATTAGCTCTCACTGAAGGCATATGGCTCAACAGGCTGAAATAAAAACTACGACGATCGGCGATATTAACAGCGTCTCGGACAACCGAGACGTAGGAGCGCGGTCTTTTGGATCGCAGGCCTGGTATTTGCTCCGCCGATGGCCTCTTGTCCCGCTGTTCATCATGGTGGTGTTGCTGATAACGGGTATTTTTGCTCCGCTTGTTGCGCCCGCCGACCCTATCAGCCAGTCGCTCGGATTCCGAAACTTTCCTCCAACGTGGGGTCGAGCAAATCCTGAATACAACACAACTCCCGTAGAGGCCAATTTCGATGTCGAAACTACTAAGGGTAGATCGGCTTTTTCACGTGCGAAAAAGAATACGTTCTCGCGGGCTAAATACATTCTCGGTGCAGACAACCTCGGTCGCGACGTTCTTTCAAGGGTCGTCTTCGGAGCGCGAGTATCGCTCCAGGTAACGGGTTGGGCACTTACGTCGGGAATCATAATTGGCACATTACTAGGGCTGATAGCAGGCTATTTTGGAGGGTGGACCGATGAAGTGCTTATGCGTTTCGTGGATGTCTTCCTGGCACTGCCATTCATCCTTATTGCGCTTGTAATCGCGCAGATATTCCTGACGCAGGGCGGTGCGACCCTCTACGTGATTATCTTCATAATCGCGCTCGTTGCGTGGACGCCGTTTGTTCGGCAGGTTAGAGCAGATGTCCTGACAATTCGCGGGCAGGATTATGTGATGGCAGCCAAGGTCGCCGGAGCCTCCAACATACGCTTGATGATGAAGCACGTACTGCCTGGCACTTTTAGCACGATTCTCGTCGTTGCCTCTCTCCGTGTCGGACAGCTGATCCTGACAGAGGCGACATTGTCGTTTTTGGGCGCAGGTATTCCCGACCCAATTCCCGCCTGGGGCAAAAGCGTGAACGACGGCCGAGCATTTATTGAGGAAGCATGGTGGATTTCTTTCTTCCCCGGTTTTGCAATCTTCCTTGTCGTGATGTCGCTGAATTTCTTTGGTGACTGGCTGCGAGACCGGCTGGACCCGAGATTGCGTCAACTCGACTAGGGCTTTAGCTCCGGGCGTAGAACTTGGTCGCTTTTCGGCAGATCGCGTTTAACTCCGGGCGTGCGAGGCGGGCTTGGTCGCGTATACAACACCGCGGGGCATGGCATGGCATCTTAACATCGCCCGCACCCATGCCCTGGAGTGCCCCGCGGAGCCGCATAACGCGACCAAGTCGTTCGACGACGCCCGGAGCCAAACGCGATCTGCCGAAAAGCGACCAAGTGCGCCTCGCACGCCCGGAGCAAAACGCCGCCTCGCACGCCCGGCGACTAACGTCTGCCCAGCCGATATAATCGCTCGGCCGGTCGAGAAAGCATGAATTTTTCGTTGATTTCCAGGTTCAACGCGGCACGCCAAAATCCCTGGGCCTGCCAGAGCTTAAAAATACCCCGCGAGGAAAACATTAAAAATGACAGTCGGATTTATCGGTCTTGGCAATATGGGCCAGGGAATGGTCGACAACCTTCTTGAAAAAGGTGCCGACCTCACGGTGTTTACCCGCACCCAATCAAAGATCGAAGCGATGATCGACCGCGGCGCAAAAGGAGCAACGTCGGTCGCCAATCTCACGCAGAGTGTCGATGTTGTCCTCGTCTGTCTTCCCAGTGTCCAGACCTCACGCGATCTGCTGCTTGGTGACGATGGAGTCATCGCCAGTGCCCGGCCCGGCCAGGTAATCGTCGACCACAGCACTGTCGATATCGCCACATCAAGAGCATGTGCCGAAGCTGCCGAAGCAAAGGGCGTGCGCTTCCTCGATGCGCCAATCTCGGGTGGTCCCGGGGGAGCTGCTGCAGGAACCCTCACCATCATGGTAGGTGGGAGCAAGGACGCGTTCGAGGACGCTCACGAATATTTCGACAAAATGGGAGCGACCATCAAACTGATGGGACCCAGCGGCGCGGGCACGGCCATGAAACTCATCAACCAGATTCTGGTGGCCGTTAATACCGTTGCGGCAGCCGAAGCGTTTGCTCTGGCAAATTCCGCCGGAGTGGACATCCAGATCGCTGCCGATCTGCTTTCCGTTAGCTGGGGAGGCAGCACAATGGTTGGCAGAAGCGCTCCGATTACCGCTGCTCGGGAATTCCCAAATTCACCGGCCCCGGTACGGAATCTTGACAAAGACCTCGGGATTGTTGAGGAACTTGCCATCAGTGAGGGTCTTTCACTTGAATTGACCCTGAAATCGCAGGAGATGTTCCATTCCATGATGGAACTGGGAAATAACGAACATGACATCGCCGGGGTGATCGAAATTATCGAGGAACGCTCAAAAAATAGCTATATCGATTAGATCGGCACCACCAATGTGGCCGGTGGTGCGACCTCCGCACTGACCACGTTTCACGTACCTGCTCTCAACTGGCCCGAGAGCCGCGTGAAGGCACTGTTAGAAACATTTCACAGGAATACATACGAATGACAACTCATAAAATAGCGATTATCAAGGGTGATGGCATCGGCGTTGACGTGGTGGACGAGGGCATGAAAGTCCTCGACGCACTGGCATCAAAATACGGAATCACATGGGATTACACAGAGTTTCCGTGGGGTTCCGACTACTACTTCGAACACGACGAGATGATGCCCTCTTCGGCACTGGACACGCTCGCCGATTTCAACGCTGTCTTTCTCGGGGCCGTTGGGCATCCCGATATCCAGGACAACATCACACTTGACGGCCTCTTGCTGCCCATCAGGCGACGTTTCGACCAGTACATCTGCCTCAGGCCGTCTGTGCTTTACCCCGGCGTAACATCGCCTCTCTCAGGCAAGAAGCCATATGACATCGACCTGACCGTTGTCCGCGAGAACACCGAAGGCGAGTACCTGAACATCGGCGGGTTCGCTTATCACGAGACACCCGATGAGGTCGCCATCCAGACTTCGGTCTTCACCAGAAAGGGCTGTGAAAGGGCAATTCGATTCGCCTTCGACCTTGCAAGAGAACGAGGCAAAAAGAACCACGTGACCTCAGTGACGAAATCGAATGCACTTGGTTTCATGACCATCTGGGACCGCACGTTTGCGGCCGTTGCCGAGGAATACACGGACATCGATACCACTTCGTTGCTTATCGACGCCGCGTGCATGGACCTGGTGCGAAGGCCGGAAATGTTTGATGTGATGGTTGCACCAAACCTGTTCGGCGACATCATCACCGACATTGGTGCGATTATTAGCGGAAGTATGGGGCTGGCCTGTAGCGCCAATATCAACCCCGACAGGTCTGTCCCTTCGATGTTCGAGCCAACACATGGTTCGGCTCCCGACATAGCAGGGCAGGGCATTGCCAACCCGATGGCCCAGATACTCACGTCGGCGATGATGCTGCGACACTTGGGTGAAGATGCCGCTGCCGCCGATGTAGATGCGGCAGTGCTGCAACTTCTCGAACAGGGCGAGACGTTGACTCCTGACCTGGGCGGGTCGTCAACTACACAGGGAGTCGGCGACGCGATCGCAGAAATAGTCGCGAAATAACAGTTTCTGGATCACAGGAATTCAAAGTGGACCCGTTTGAAAAAGTAAAACTTGGTGATACCGGAGTTGAAGTCCCGAGGCTTGGGCTCGGAACCGCCCCGTTAAGCGGCATGGTGCTTGGCGATGGTCTTTATGGCGGCACAGCGCACGACGAGGCGATAGCGATCATCGACAGAGCCAACGAGCTGGGAATCTCCTACGTGGACACTGCGCCACTTTACGGTGTGGGACGAGCCGAGGCGCGGGTCGGTAAATCTGCCTACGCCACTGCCAACAGAGACTCGTTCACCATTTCGACGAAGATTGGCCGTGTTCTTAATTCAGTCGCAGGTGGCCTCTCTGCCGAAGACGACCCGGACAGTATTGGCGATTTAACTCCAGTGAACTCATGGAGCAGAGACGACGTCCTCCGTTCAATGGAAGATAGCCTGGTTCGCTTGAACATGGACCGTATCGATATCGTTTATGTTCACGACCCTGATGCGGAAGAGTTTGGCGAAGATCAGGCAGTAAACGAAGCGTTCCCGGTGTTGATCGAATTGCGCGAGCAGGGCGTAATCGGGGCGATTGGGTGCGGCATGAATGAGTGGCAGATGCCCAGAAGGTTCATCAAACGTTTTGACCTCGACATCATTCTGCTCGCCGGTCGTTACACACTGCTCGATCATTCAGGTCTTTCGGAATTCTTACCGGCCTGCGTTGAACGAAATGTCAAAATAGCGATTGGTGGCCCGTACAATTCCGGAATACTCGCCCGTGATCTTTCTCAGCCGGTAACGTTTGATTACGAACAGGCTCCGGCGCATCTCATTGAACAAGCACGCCAGCTAACCGAAATTTGTATTACTCACGGCGTCGATCTCAAGGCCGCAGCCCTGCAGTTTGTACTGGCTCACCCTGCCGTTGCAACTGTCATTCCGGGGGCTCAGTCGGTTGCTGAACTCGAACAGAACATAGCGATGGTCGAGCAGGATATTCCGACCGTGTTGTGGAACGACATGCGTTCGGCAGGCCTGATACCCGACAACGCACCTACCCCTGCGTAAAACCTACCCGTGGGCAAGACCTCTCTCCTCTGGAGGAAAGCGGGACATTTGCTGAATGGTCGCAAGCCAGCAAGGCATCAGCCCCGATCTGCAATCAACCTGTGTGAAACCCTGCGGTATGCGTTGCTGATTCCACGTGTGTTTCGACCGGCGTATTACCCACCAGGAAGTCGAAGTCGCAACCGTCCTGTGCCTGCATGATGTGCTGCGAGTACATCTTGCCGTACCCACGAGTAAAACCGCCGTCTGTGGCAGGCTCTGCAAGATCGGCCCGACGACGTTCCAGTTCAGCTGCATCGACATCGAGATCGAGCCTGCGAGCCTCGACATCCAGCGTAATCATGTCGCCGGTTTTAACGAGGGCCAGCGGTCCGCCGATTGCTGATTCCGGTGAAACGTGCAAAACGATAGTCCCGAAAGCCGTGCCGCTCATGCGGGCGTCGGAAATCCGAACCATGTCTCGCACACCTTGCACAAGTAACTTCTTCGGTATCGGCAAAAAACCTGCTTCCGGCATCCCCGGCCCACCAACTGGCCCCGCACTCTTCATCACCAAAATATCGTCTTTCGTCACATCGAGATCGGGATCATCAATTCTGTTTTTAAGATCGAGCGGGTTTTCAAAAACGATCGCACGCCCGGTGTGTTTGAGCAACTCGGGAGATGCAGCAATGTGCTTGATGACCGCGCCATCGGGCGCAAGAGAGCCCTTCAGTACGGTTAAGCCACCTTCCTTTGCGAGAGGAGATTCTAACGACAGGATCACATCGTCGTTATGGCATTCAGCCCCGGCAATGTTTTCGCCAAGTGATTTGCCGGTTACAGTCAGGCAATCAAGGTTCAGTAGCTTTGACATTTTCTTCAGTACCGCTTCAACACCACCTGCGTAAAACAGATCCTCCATCAGGTACTTTCCGCTCGGCTTCAAATTCACGATCACTGGCGTGGATTCAGAAAGGTCGTTGAACCGGTCTAGCGGCAGCTTGATTCCGGCACGACCAGCAATTGCTATCAGGTGAATGATCGCGTTGGTTGAACCACCCGCCGCAAGCAACATCCGAATGGCATTGTCGAAGGCAGGGGCGGTGAGGATATCGGAGGGCCGAATGCCTTTTTCGACCAGCCTGACCACAGCGCTACCGGCATCTTCGGCGTGAACTTTACGGCGGGAATCGGCACCCGGAATTGCAGCACCACCGGGTAACGTCATTCCAAGCGTCTCGACTATCGCGCTCATAGTCGAAGCCGTGCCCATCACCATGCAGTGACCCGGTGAACGATAGATAGCCGCTTCCATTGAGTCGTATTCGGATTGGGTGATTGTCCCGGCGCGTAGTTCAGCCCAGTAGCGACGACAGTCGGTGCAGGAGCCGAGTTCTTCTCCTTTCCAGTTCCCTTTCAGCTGCGGGCCACCCGTAACGATGATTGCAGGCACATCGGCCGATGCGGCACCCATCAGCATCGCCGGGGTGGTCTTGTCGCATCCGGATAGCAACACAACCCCGTCGATAGGCAGTCCGCGAATCATTTCTTCGACGTCCATCGCCATCAGGTTTCGACAGAACATCGAAGTTGGCGACAGGAAAAATTCGCCCAGAGATATAGTCGGGAACTCAAGTGGAAAACCCCCGGCTGCAAGAACGCCGCGCTTTACGTGTTCGGCAAGATCGCGCAGATGAGCGTTGCAGTGCGTAGTCTCCGACCATGAATTGGCGATGCCAATAACGGGTCGCCCTGAAAACGATTCTTCAGACCAGCCCTGATTCTTCAGTCCAGCCCGGTGCAGAAAACCCTCGAGGTCCCTGGAACCAAACCATTCCGCCGAACGAAGAATTTTGCCATCGGCCCGATCTATTCCCTGCAAAGTGTGTCCCCTTAAATACCGAATAATTTCCCGAGAGGCGGCGAGTTTAACAAACTACACGGTATTATTTTTTCGCCGGTACATCAGTGAGCAACAACGAATTCTCCCGTGCAGCAGCGTATGTATACACCGACCATACTTGAAGCCCGTGGGAAATCGGATAAAAGACGTTTTACTGGGATCAACGTTTGAACGCCAACTTTGCACGATGGGAACCGGACAGCCGGACGGCCGGATGGCCGGATGAATTGAAGGGAAAGCCCTGAACGGCAATACATTCGCCAGCGAAAACACTGGCCTGTTGCGTAAGCTATTTACCCTTCGGACGCGTTACCGCTGAGATAGGGAATGAAGATAGCTCCGAGCTTGCAAAAGACGTCTGATAAACGAAGGACCAGGACACTTGAAATTTAGTAAGCCAGCATTAATGGGCGCAGGCCTCGGGTTTTTGATGGGTATCGCCTTCACCGTTATTGCACTGTTGCAATTCGATAACACGCAAACCAACGCCAAAGACGTTGTTATGGCGAGTCTGCTGATTGGCCTTCCCATTTCCCTGATAATAGGGCTCGGAATCGGTGGGCTCTGGAGCCGAATTATGGGGCCAAACAGTCTTTAGTTCCCGGTAGAACAAGAGTTATCGCCCGAGTCGGAACGAGAGTCTGAGCGTTCGAAAAATACGTTTCAGAACACCTTTTGGCCCGGTTTCTGAAAACCGATCGAGTCGGGCCCGTGTGCAATCGGAGCAGGTGCAATACGGGGGATGGTTTCCCCCGCGGTAGGCGCTTTCAACTGGTGGCAATACGGTAATTCCCCCGTCCGTCCCGCCCGAAGGACGTTTAGCCAATCAGGCGTTCGGTGGCGATATCTACAAGTTTAGGTGCTGTCGAATCAGATGCACAGAGAAAAGATTCGGCCCGAAACAGTCGCAATCGTATACCGACATCTATTTATCGGGGGAGGCGCGAGAAAATCCCTCAGCCAGCAAGTGTTATTGCCAGTGAGAGGATTTTGATGGAGTCCCCGGTTTTGGACCGGTAAGCGCTAGGCCGACTGTGCGAGCAACGGCGGTTCTTGCCGGTTACCTGAAGTAACTGATGCGGCTTTTATCGCCCAGTTCACGCACATCTCAACTTCGCCAGGTTCCCACGGCTTCGTGATGTAATCACGCACACCCAACTGCACAGCCTTCACCATGTTCTGGCGGTCGCCCTGAGCGGTGACCATAATCACCGGGAGTTTTGCGCTTTCGGGCCTGTCTTTCAACCGTTGCAGGGTTTCAAGACCGTCCATACCCGGCATCGCGATGTCAAGCAAAATCACATCTGGAATCGTTCCGGAAACAATTTCGAGGGCATGCAGACCATCGACGGCCTGTAGCACCTCGTGGCCTTCCTCTTCAAGGATTTCGGCCAGGGCTTCGCGGATCTCTTCGTGATCGTCTACGACGAGAATCGTCGGCATGTTTCAATCCTGTACTTATCGTATTCCGTATACGTTCCGGTATCGCGGCTAGAACGGATTCCAGATCGGCGACGGATATTTCCTCTGATCAATACTGTTCTAATCTCGCAGGGCTATGCGCGCAGTCCGGTTTAACCACGGTGTGAATATGGTGTGTCGAATAACGTGTGCCAAAGCGGGTTTGAGATCGTGGCCTGGAATTCTAAGATTTCATCGGGAACGAGAATTTCTCTCGATCCCCCGTGGGAACTAAGGGGATTTGAGGGTTACTGAGAATGCTTGCCAAGACTCGTACGTGTGCGCTCGTTGGTCTGGACGGGATAGTCGTTGAAACTGAAGTTGATATTGCACCGGGCCTGCCGGCGTTCCACATAGTTGGCCTCCCCGATACTGCGCTACAGGAATCGCGTGAGCGAGTAAGAGCAGCGATCCGTAACTCTGGGGTCGAATTTCCAATGCGGCGCATTGCGGTAAGCCTGGCACCCGCGGACATTCGAAAAACAGGGCCAGCGTACGATCTTCCAATCGCCATAGGTATCCTGACGAGCACAGGGCAGGTTCCGGAGATCGACAGCGGCTCGCTCTTACTGGGAGAATTAGCACTGGATGGGACGCTGCGCCCCACGATGGGAATGTTGCCGATGGTGGCAGTTGGCAAGCGGCAGGGTTTCAAGCGTGCATTCGTTCCCGCGGCAAATGCCGAAGAAGCTGCCCTGGTTGAGGGAATCGAGGTAATGCCGGTAAAAAATCTTACTGAACTGATCGCTTTCTTACGATCTGAACTGAAGATCGAGCCGATTGTAGATCCGGTCGACCTCAGCGTCCGAGCAACGAAGGGACGCGAAGGCCCTGATATTTCAGATGTGCGTGGGCAAGAACATGCGAAGCGAGCGATTGAAGTTGCCGCCGCCGGTGCGCATAACCTGCTGATGGCCGGGCCTCCGGGATCCGGAAAAACACTGCTGGCGCGCAGCCTGCCTTCAATTTTGCCGTCTATGACTGCAGAAGAGGCTCTCGACGTAACAACTATTTACTCGGTGGCCGGTCACTTACCGGCGGATACTCCGATGATTAGCGAACGTCCATTTCGTGCGCCGCACTATACGATTTCGAATGCTGGTCTTGTTGGCGGCGGAGCTAACCCGCGACCGGGTGAGATTACGTTGAGCCATCGGGGAATATTGTTTCTCGATGAACTACCCGAATTCGGGCATGCGTCGCTCGAAGTGTTGCGTCAGCCTATCGAAGATAAAATCGTGACCATAAGCAGGGCGCAGGGTTCCACGACTTTTCCGGCAAATTTCATGCTTGTTGCCGCAATGAACCCGTGCCCGTGTGGCTACAGCGGCGATCCGGAACAAGCCTGCTCTTGTTCGCCATCTGCGGTTTCACGGTACAAGAGAAGGATTTCCGGTCCACTGCTCGATCGATTTGATATTTTTGTCGAAGTCCCTCGGGTCGCATACGAAAAACTGGTGACGCCGCCATCGGCTGAGAATTCCGAAACTGTACGAGGGCGAATTTCTCAGGCTATCGATATTCAGCGTAAAAGATTCGCCAAAACCGGGCTCACCTCGAATTCCGACATGGGGCCGGTAGAAGTGTGGGATCACTGTGCCATTGAGGATTCAGCACAGTCACTTATGCAGATGGCGATGAAGCAGTTATCGCTTTCGGCCCGTGGTCTGCACAGAGTGCTGAAAGTAGCCCGTACTATCGCCGATCTCGCGGGCGCTGAAAACATTCTGACTCCACACGTAGCCGAGGCTCTGCAGTACCGGCCCCGGCAGCTTGTGTGAAGCGATTGAGCAGAATCGCCCGCATGGTTAAGTTAACTTCTCGCCCGGTGTCGATACGGGTTTATCGACTGGTATCGACACCGGCCTAACTCGTCTATCGAACGTTCACCGGGTACGTCCGGTCAGTCGCCCACACTTGTCGGAGTGGCATCTACTTCGCCAGCCTCGGCAATATCGCCCAGGTTAATTCCAAGTGCGCGTGCGACACCTTCACCGTAGCGAGCATCTGCCTTTGCGAAATGCCTGATCTGTTTCAGTTGAATGTTAGCGGGCACGGTCTTCATCGCACCGGCCAGATTGCCAATCAGACGTTCCTGCTGTTCTTCCGTCATCAACCGGAAAAGATTTCCCGCCTGCGTGTAGTCGTCGTTACCCTCACGGTGGTCGTAACGTGCGGCAACGCCTGTTATCTCGAAGTCATACGCCTCTTGTTTGAACTTCGGATCCTCAGCCGGGCCACCAAAACTGTTCGGCTCATAGTTCACACTCGAACCACCGTTCCCATCGAACCTCATTGCACCGTCACGGTGATAGTTCTGGGCCTCGGTTGCGTGTGGAGAATTGACCGGCAGCGTCGCATAGTTAGTGCCAAGCCGGTAGCGATGGGCGTCCGGGTAAGAAAACAGTCTTGCCTGAAGCATCTTGTCCGGTGAAAACCCGATACCCGGCACGACGTTTGCCGGCTCGAAAGCAGCCTGTTCGACTTCCTGGAAATAGTTCGCTGGATTGCGGTCCAGAACCAGTTCGCCAAACTCGATCAAAGGATAATCTCCGTGCGGCCAGACTTTTGTCAGGTCGAACGGATTGACGTGGTATTTCTCGGCATCCTTCATGGGCATGATCTGGACACACACTCGCCATCGTGGGAATTCACCACCGGCAATCGCACCATGAAGATCTTCTGTGGCATGGTCGGGGTTTTCACCGCTGACCTTGACCGCTTCTTCGCCGGTGAAGTTTTTAATGCCCTGCTTTGTCTTGAAGTGGTACTTCACCCAGAACCGCTCACCTGCTTCGTTAATCCAACTGAACGTGTGGCTGCTGTAGCCGTTCATGTGGCGGTATGAACTGGGTGTGCCACGGTCGGAAAACAGGATGGTCACCTGGTGAAGGCTTTCTGGTGATAGCGACCAGAAATCCCACATTGCGGTGGGGCTCTTCAGGTTAGTTTCGGGATCACGTTTCTGCGTCCGGATGAAGTCAGGGAATTTGATTCCGTCTCTGATGAAGAAAACCGGCGTGTTGTTCCCAACGATGTCGTAGTTGCCATCTTCGGTGTAAAACTTGATAGCGAAGCCCCGGGGGTCGCGAGCCGCATCGGCTGAACCTTTTTCGCCACCCACCGTGGAAAAGCGCACGAACGCTTCGGTTTTCTTGCCAATCTCTGAAAACAGACCGGCCTTCGTGTACTTCGTAATATCGGCGGTGATCTCCAGGTATCCGAACGCACCGGCGCCTTTCGCATGGACGATTCGCTCGGGGATCCGTTCCCGGTTGAACTGAGCGTTCTTCTCGATCAGTTGAAGATCCTCAAGGAGCAACGGTCCCCGTGGCCCAACCGTCAGAGAATTCTGGTTGTCTCCAACCGGTGCTCCAGCGGAAGTCGTCAGACGCTTTTTATCAGCCATATCAGTTCTCCTCGAGCAAACATGTTGAAATCGCTCTCGCGGTGTGGGACAGAGACATTTTACTGCGTCGGAACGGGCAAGTGGACGCATTATTCACTCGATTACCGGTCAACTACAGATAATCGAAACTGAGATCGTCAACGATAGTTACGAAGCAACCGTTGTAACATGTGGCAGATATCCGCTGCGGTCCCAATCGCTGTGAAGATGATCCATAGCCCCGTTACTGATCGGTCGTGACAGGGTGTGCCGGAACCGTTACTCGCAGCAAAGCACGGTTGCGCCCCAGTCTGAAAACCACACGACTCATACCGCGGGTATCCTGAACTGATTCCGCAGCATTTGCCGCATCCGACCGTGTCGAATACACGAATTAACTATCCTGACCCCAGCCCGACCCTCGCCTGTTAATCCACATGTAGCGGGGTCGCTGTGCATTTACATCCTCATAAGTGTTAATTACCAAATCCCAAGACGTCGCCCAGTTCTGTAGTGAGGTTTCCGACGCAGAGTACATCGCGGTCGACACCGAGTTCGTCCGAGAAAAGACCTACTGGCCGATACTGTGCCTGATCCAGATTGCCACCCCTGACCAGGCCGTCGCGATTGATCCGCTTGCAAACGGAATTGACCTCCAGCCAGTTTACGACCTCATGACGAATACATCAGTGCTGAAGGTATTCCACTCCGCCAGTCAGGACATGCAGGTCATGTTCAACGCCTCGGGAAATATGATCGAGCCCGTTTTCGACACCCAAATCGCCGCGATGGTGAGCGGGTACGGTGATCAGCCCGCGTACGCGACTCTTGTCGAACGAATAGTAGGAGTGACGATCGACAAGCGTTCACAGATGACTGACTGGTCGCGCAGGCCTCTGACCGATAATCAGGTCGAATACGCGATCGGTGACGTAACTCACCTGATTCACGTTTACAACAAGCTGACAGAGAAGCTCAACGGGTCAGGTCGCTCAAACTGGGCACAGGAGGAAATGAGTCACCTCCGAGATCGAAAACTTTACGATCTAGATCCCCGTGAACTCTGGCGCAGGGTCAGGCTACGCCGTCCAACACGCCGCGCACTGGCAGTGCTTCGTGAAATAACTGAATGGCGGGAAGTTAGTGCCCAGAGAAGAGATATTCCCAGGGGGTGGGTCTGTAAAGATGAGGCCCTGGCCGAAATAGCGCTGAACACGCCCCGAACGCCATCTGCACTCGAGAGAGTCAGAGGAATCAACGAAAGATTTGCCCATGGTCGCGATGGGAACGCCCTTCTTGATGCCGTGCAAGTCGGGTTGGAACTGCCAGATGACGAGTGCCCCGAATCTGAGAAGGGGCGAATGCCTCTGAGAGGCCACGAAACACTCGTCGCTTTGTTACAGGCGTTGCTCAAATTGCGGTGCGACGAAAACGGCATCGCCGCTCAACTCGTGGCAAATCGAAAAGAGCTTGATCGTATTGCTACAGAGGTCGAGCCCGATGTGCGAACCCTCGCTGGCTGGCGGCGAGAAATTTACGGCAACGATGCACTCGCACTAAAACGCGGAGAAATAGCACTTACCGCTGATGGCCTGACTGTTCGGGTCGTCTCCGGCTGATTTTTGTTCACAGGCTGAAACTTAGGGATTCGTGACGTAGTTCCATACCGACTGTGGCTGAATTGCAGTCGAGCCGATCTATACTCCCCAGCGACATTATTACGAAACTGGCTAACGGAACTGGCACCGAACTAAAACTCACAGGAAATTAGCAATGGTCAATGCGCTCAAGGGCGATGTATTCATAACTGGTGCGGCGCGAACGCCTCTTGGCAAGTTTCAGGGAGGCCTATCGGGAACCCCCGCCACCAAACTTGGCGCTACCGCCATCAGGGCAGCGGTCGAACGTTCTGGTCTGAGCAACGACGACATCGAGTACACCGTGATGGGCAATATGCTTTCGGCGGGTTTGGGGCAAACACCTGCTCGGCAGGCCGCTATCGGTGCCGATATTCCAAACTCCGTTTCGGCACTCACCATTAACAAAGCGTGCGCATCCGGGATGCAAGCAATAGTGCTCGCCGCCCAATCAATCCAGCTGGGCGAAGCAGATGCGATTGTCGCCGGCGGGATGGAGAACATGAGTGCAGCACCGCACCTGCTTGTGAACAGTCGTACAGGGCAACGATTGGGTGATGCCACGCTCATCGATTCCATGATTCACGATGGGTTGTGGTGTCCGTTCGAAAACCGACATATGGGCGGATCTGCCGAGGCTATCGGTGAAAAATATGCGATATCGCGGGACGATCAGGACAGGTTTTCCGAACGGAGCCACATGTTGGCCTCGACTGCGACAGCTGAAGGTTCGTTCAAGAACGAAATTACCCCTGTTGAAGTGACCGGTAGGCGGGGCAAGGTTTCGATCATCGACACTGACGAAGGGCCGAGGGCCGATACGACAACCGAACGACTTTCGGCGCTGTCAACAATCTTTCCGCCCGGCGCAACCGTGACCGCCGGTAACGCATCGTCGATAAGCGATGGCGCGGCCGCTGTAGTGGTCACCGGTGAAGCAAAGGCGACAAAATCTTCATCTTCAGATGGCCCAGTCGCCCGAATCACCGGATATGCCCATGCCGCCAACGAGCCGGGGATGCTGTTCGATGCCCCCCGCATAGCGGTCACGATGTTGCTCGAAAAAACCCGGCAGACGCTGGACGATTTCGACTTGATAGAAGTAAATGAAGCATTTGCAGCGCAGGTGTTGGCAAACGGTAAGGCCCTGAATTGGGACTGGGACCGTGTGAACACAAGGGGTGGGGCTATTGCGCTCGGACACCCTATCGGGGCAAGCGGCACACGCATCATCGTGACTCTGATGTACGGCCTTCAGGCCACACGCGGCAAGAATGGCCTGGCCGTTATATGCCATGCGGGTGGCGGCGCGGTGGCTATGTCTATTTCACTCCAGTAACACCGGGCCGTACGGCTTACGGCCCACAGGAGAACACTGATGACTTTCGACCCGGACAAAATGGATGTGATAGACCGACGTCGTGTTGAAGCGTTGGTCCTGGGCCCGATGCTGAGAGCGTTTCAGGCCGAATTCGGTGTAAAAAAGACGAACGAGATAGCGAGTGCTGTTATTACGAAATTAGCCAGGAAAGAGGGGGCTGAGTTCGCAAAAGGGATCGGTGCTAGCGGCCTTGATGACTATGCTGCCAACAAAGACGCATGGCGAAGGCAGGGGGCTTTGGAGGTCGACATCATCGAAAGTAACGCTGAACGATATTCGTTCGACGTCACTCGCTGTAAATACGCTGAAATGTATTCCGAACTCGGGTATGCAGATCTGGGTGCGGTATTTTCATGTACACGCGATTTCGAATTTGTGGCAGGGTTCAACCCAAACGTGAATCTAAAACGCACACAGACGATCATGCAGGGTGCTTCTCACTGCGATTTCAGGTACTCGGTAAAGAAGCTCTAAAAAAAATTTAATGTACGAGTCGGACAACAGAAAATTCGCCAGTAGAGAAAACAGCCGGACGGCAGGGTTCGTACAATCAGGTATCGTATTGCACGCCGGCCGAATAATCGCCTACTACTGGCTGGTCGAGAGAAAATAAGGGTTGACCGAATTGCAAAATCTTACGTGTCCGATAGACCAAAACACCCTGGTCGAATCGAAGACTTCTGGAGAAGAGTCTTCAAAATGCTCCGAATGTGATGGGGTCTGGCTTACGTTCGACGCGCTGGTGTCGCTTGAAGATCGGGCAGCTTCCGAAGACATGGTCAAGGGACAGCGACAGTACGGGAAACATGCTGCCGATCACCTGTGCCCACACTGTGGCGAGCAGATGACGCGGTTCCGCTATCGCGGTTATAACCTGGAAATCGAAGCCTGCCCTGACGATGCTGGGTTCTGGCTGGATAAAAGCGAGGACCGTGAAATTCGTGATGTTATGAAACGCCGAGACGCCAACCTCAACAGGTCGGCTTCAGCACAGCACAGCTGGCACCAGGCAAAGCGTGGGGCGCGACCAGGCATATTCCAACGGATAAAGAAGATTCTCGGCTTTCGTTAGAGGTAAAATTGACAGATGTTTGATTCTGATCGCGGGAGCGCCGACATTACGCTGTGCATATTCCCACATTTGAAAGAATTCATAGCGGTAGATGCCCGTGACAACCGTCCCGGCGGTCCGGCAGTGTTGAGGCTATCGATTTCGAACATTCTGGGCGAGGAATTCTTCAGTCAGGTCGAGAGTGATTTTTCAAAAATAATTAGACGCCACGATATCGGCTTCCTCGAACTGATGAGCATCCCCCAACAGGTTGAAGCGGTAGTCAGAGCGAATTCCCTGAAACGGATCATCGCTGAACTCGGTATCAGCATTCCAGAATCCAAGCATGAGAACGGCGGCACAGTTGGCGTACTGTTCTTTGCTGGACCGCTGCTCGCGCTTGAAGGCCCACTGCTTGGCGATGCCATGCAGGAGTTGTTCGGTAGTCGGCTCGCCCCGAACGCGCAAGAGCAACTAATTGACCAGTTGCTCGAACTGATGGAACAAGAGCGAAATTCGATCAGTGATTCCGCGAAACAAGATATTGCCGGCCTGATTTCAGGCAAGGGCGGACAATACGTCACACTCTGGGAAAGTGGCGGGAATTAACTCGTTCTCAGTTTGCCGCTGTGCCCGACCTGTATCGTTTCGGTAACTCGCAGATATCTCTGGATTTACAGTGACCCTGATCTACTTGACCTGAATAGTCAGGCAGTTCGTAACCGACAAGCGTCGTACGGCATCATTCGATACACCTCATGGAAAAATTCCTCGACAAGTTATTAGCCAACCCGGCAGATGGTACTTTCCTCTCGTGGGTAGTCGATGGCGGGCTGTGGGCCATGTTGATTGCCATCGGGGCGGTCATCGGCTGGTGGTTGGTCCGCAGGTCCCTCCGTAGGGGGTTGCGGCAGGCCATCCGCGGGCTCGACCAGCACGAAGCCACAGCCGATGTCGGCATGGCTGTGCAGGCTGCTGATTCATGGATATCCAACTTTCTGGTCGCCGCTATATTCGGAATCGCCGCTATTCTGGGTATTCTCAACGTTCTCGGAAACAACATTGATCCGGCCATAAATTTCCTGAAAAATGCCGGGGCAGCTACCGGAAGTTGGTTCGCTACCGATGGCATGCGAATCTTGTTGATTATCTTTTTCGGTTGGGTCGCCACCCGCGTTGCCAGACGTGTAATTCCACGGGCCCTGTCATCGATCATGCTAGGCCAGGCTTCAGTAGCCGATCACGACGAGGTGCTGAAACGGTCGCAGACACTTTCGAGCGTGTTTGTAGGCGCAGCTGTCAGCCTGATTTACGTTTCGGCGCTGTTCATGGTGCTGACAGAACTGTCAATTCCGATTGGACCAGTGCTAGGTGGCTTCGGCATCGCCGGAATCGCGGTTGGGTTCGGTGCCCAGTACCTTGTTCGTGACCTGATAGCGGGAGTATTCATACTCGCCGAAAACCAGTACAGGACTGGCGACGTGGTCACAATCGCAGGCATATCAGGACTGGTCGAATCGATAAATCTGCGGCGAACTGTACTCCGCGACCTCGATGGACAGGTTCATGTGATACCAAATGGCGAAATTACCGTTGCGTCGAATAAAACCAAGTACTGGTCAAGGGTGAATCTCGACATTGGCGTCGCTTACAAGGAGGACGTAGACCGTGTCATCGCCGTGCTGAACGAAATTGGAGATGAACTCGCTGCTGACCCGTATTTCGGCCTGATGCTAATCACCCCACCACAGGTGCTGCGGCTGAATTCACTGGACGATTCGTCGGTAACGTTCA
>CAYLWG010000035.1:8770-18337 GCA_964387235.1 uncultured Dehalococcoidales bacterium | reverse complement strand
CTACGACGTTCTGCTGAAAAACGGCGAGATGATCACGATCGACAACCCGTCGAAGCTGCCCGATAACAACCAGTTGTCTGAAATATATGAACCGTGGGTCAACATAACTATCGTTTCTCCAGCACGCTATATCGGGCCCATCATGGAACTGGTCACCACGAAGCGCGGTGAGTACAGCAAGATGGAATACCTCGAATCAGCTTCTGGACCTGTCGATTCTGCCGAACCAGGGAGTACGTCTGCGCGGGATGCCCGAGTTTTGCTCGAATACGACATTCCACTTTCGGAGATTCTTGTAGATTTTCACGATAAGTTGAAGTCGGTAACACAGGGTTACGCATCGATGGACTACTCGATGATCGACAGCCGGGTAGCCGACCTTGTGAAGCTCGATGTGCTGGTCAATCATGAACCGGTCGATGCGCTGTCGATGATTACGCATCGCGGCGAGGCTGCGGGCTACGGTCGGGCGTTGACATCCAAGCTGAAAGAACTGATCCCACGCCAGATGTTCGCCGTCCCGATTCAGGCGGTCATCGGTGGCAAAATCGTGGCGCGCACCAACGTGAAGGCACTCAGGAAGAACGTACTTGCCAAGTGCTATGGCGGCGACATAACCCGCAAACGAAAGCTTCTGGAAAAACAGAAAAAGGGCAAGAAGCGTCGTATGAAGATGGTCGGGTCGATCGAGGTCCCGCAGGAAGCGTTTATGGCGGTGTTGAAACTCGACGAAAGATAAACTCTCGTCAGACATGGCAACTTCACCACAGGTGTTTTCGCGCCCACACGGACCTCTCGCACCCTTCGCGTTTCCGCGCTACCGACGTATTTGGTTCGCTTCCATAGTATTTTCGCTCGGAAACTGGGGAGAGCGACTCGCAGTTGGCTGGCTTGTTCTAAGCGAAACAAATTCGGTGTTTCTGACTGCCGCGACATTCGCTGCCAGGCAGGCTCCCCAGATGATAGCGGCACCAATTGGTGGGGCAGTTGCCGACCGGTTCTCACGGGGCAAAATCCTGCTGTTTGCGGGTGTGTACAAAACGTTTGTCTTATTGCTGATTGCGCTGGTGGCCGCAAACGGACTGGAACCGTTATGGCTAATTTTCGTGCTTCTGGGTTTTTCCGGAGTTGGCGTATCGTTTGAATTGCCGGCCATTCAGGGAATGGTGACAGGGTCGGTGCCACGGCAATTCAGAATGATCTCTGTAACAGTTCAGTCGGCTGGAGCGCGGCTGGTTGGAGCGTTAGGGGCTCTTGCCAGCGGATTCGCAATCGACGCCCTTGGTGTGCCCGTTACGTTAATTGCATCGGGCTTTGTTTTTGCCACCGGGGGTGTACTTGCGCTAATCGCCGACATTGGCAGTAAGGGCAGAAACAAATTTAAAGTCGGGGCGAACCAGCGCACAGGCTCAGTGTTTCGAGATGTTGTTGATGGCTTAAAGCTGATACTTCGACTGCCTGTGGTTCGGATGGTATTAATTACCGCAGTGTTTGTAGAGATATTCGGATTTGCGTTTGGATCGGTGATGCCAGCAGTGGCTAAAGATGCGCTGGGCGTCGATGCAAAAGGCCTCGGCACACTCATGCTAATGGCAGGTGTTGGTTCAGTTATCGGTTCGATTGCTCTTGTGCTGCTCGGAAATTATTCCAAAAAAGGCCTGCTGCTAATCATCGTAATCATTGTTTACGGATTATTTATCGGAACGTTTACGATTTCCGGTTCTTATACCGTGGCATTGATATTAATCATGGGCGTCGGAGCCTTCGCCGCTATGTTCGATGCCATACAGTGGACACTTTTACAGCTAAATGTCCCCGACGAAATGAGAGGACGAGCAATCGGTGCCTGGGTGTTCGCTATTGGATTTGGCTGGATAGGCCATTTAGGCTTGGGGGCACTTGGAGAATTATTCGGTGTGCAGTGGGCACTGGCGGGCGCAGGAGCTATGGTGGTCGTAGTTGGCCTGGCTGCTCTCTTGCTATCACCGGGGCTACGTCGGGCATGATCTGCTTCGAGACTATAGCGAACTCAACTCTTCTAATCTAAGAGAAGTAAGCACATCCGGCCTCGGTCAACACTTTTCAAAACTCGGCAAGCGGGCTTACTCAGCCAGCGCTCGCTTCACAACCGCTGCCAACGCCGGATCCTGCATCGCAACGTGTATGGCGGCTTCAAGCATTCCGCCCGGGTTGCCTGTATCGGCGTGAAATCCATCTAATCTCCGAGCATGAACCGGGTTGTTCCCAATTAAAGCGGCAATCGAGTCTGTGATTTGTATCTCGCCACCCGCACCCGACCGTTCCTTGGCCAGATAGTCGAACACGCTGTTGTCGAGAACGTATCGACCCACAATGGCAAGGTTGCTCGGGGCATCTTTCAGTGCAGGCTTTTCTACCAGTACGTTGACTGAATACACCCCGTCGCCAATTTCCGTGCCGCCAATAATTCCCTTGGTGTGTACGATCTCGTCGGGTGCTTCAGTAGCTGCTATCACCGACCCGCCATGTTCCCTGTACACCTGCATGAGCTGCTCGGTAGCCGACGTTTCGTGGATGATTACATCATCGGGGAAAATAGCGATAAACGGCTCGTCATTACAAAATTCACGGGCCTGCAAAATGGCGTGACCCGGCCCCCGTGGTTCGTGTTGGTAAACCGTGACGATGTTCGCAAGCGAGGCGATCTCTAGCTGAGCTTCAAGAATCTCGTTGCGCCCACGATCCTTCAGTTCTCGTTCGAGTACTTCCTGATTCTGGAAATAATCGGCCACCAGTTCCATACCGGGCGACATCACGATAGCGATGTCTCGTGCGCCAGCCCCGGCGGCTTCCCGCACCGCGTATTCAATCACTGGGACGTTAAGTATCGGCAACAGTGGCTTGGGAACGGTTCGGGTCGCTGGAAGGAACCGGGTCCCCAACCCCCCGACGGGAATTACGGCCTTTGTTACCGGTGTTACCAGAACTGATTCGGACATTGCGTTTGGCATTTTGAGATTCTATCGGCAATGACACCGGTATTCATGTTTGTTTCTGACGACTATTTCAAGGTTGGGTAGTACGATGGAAGTGGTCGTGCTAGGTGGGGCGTTAGCGGTGCCCTGTACTCGCAATCCGCTATAGCGAGGCTGAAGTCCCCTGTCGAGACTGTTCGCACGTGGCCGCTGGAATCAGTATTTGGCGTTGATAGCCTGGTCCTGCGCGGCGAGGCTTTGTGAACCCCGTCAGGACCGGAAGGTAGCAGCGGTAAGCGAATCACCTCGGGTGCCGTGGGAACACCGGGCTAGAGTCGGTACTGTCCTCTATGCCACGCGCAACTGGCGAAACGGGGGTGCACGGTCATATTTAGCTCCTTCTATTTTTCTGGTCTTCTGGCTACTCTGGTGGCTACTCTGGCAGTTTTCTTGTTGTAGGCCCGCATTCGTCAGGACTGGCACATGGCCCCACGAAAACTGGGTCAACATTTTCTTGAAGACCGCTCCGTAGTTGATTCGATCATTGATACGGCCGATCTGAGTTCTACCGATACTGTTGTCGAAATTGGCCCCGGCCGCGGTGCCCTGACCGAAGAACTGGTGAATCGGGCAGGCCGCGTACTACTGATCGAATACGATGCCGGTCTGGCAGACAGCCTCGAAGCAAAGTACGAACAGGCCCCGAATGTAAGGGTCTTGAACGCCGATGCCCGCGTGTTTGGCTCCGACCTCGATCCCTGGCTAACGGAAGGTCCGTACAAGGTCGTCGGGAACCTGCCCTACTACGCGGCAAACCCGATCGTCAGAAATTTCCTTGAATCGACGCGCAAGCCGACTTCTATGGTCATTATGGTCCAACGGGAAGTAGCGCGCGACATGGCGGCGACGCCGGGCGAGATGAGCCTGCTATCGGTCGCAATCCAGGTGTATGCCAAAGCTGAACACGTCATCGATGTGCCACCCGAATGTTTTAGCCCACCTCCAAAGGTGCATTCGACGGTGTTAAAGCTAACCCCCACCGCTGAACCCACTGTGCGGTTTGAATCAGCAGAAGATTTTTTCAGCCTTGTGCGCAAAGGGTTTAGAAGTCCACGTAAACAACTGCACAACTCGCTTTCCGACGGTCTGTTCATTGCGCTGGAGGATGCGCGGTCGCTGGTCGAACTTACAGGCTTCGAAACCTCCAGACGGCCAGCAACTTTATCGCTTGCCGATTGGCAGGTGCTGTACGACACCTGGGTGGAACAGGGAAGGCCCGCACAGGTTCCCGGCTCTGCCCGTCGCAATTCAAGCAGGCGTAAACAGGCCGGTCGAACTGAAAGAAATCGTCGCAATGTATGACGGGCCGATGGCAGAGCCAGATAAACCAGGTTCACAGATATCTGAACTCGCCTACGCCAAGGTGAACCTGACGCTAGAGATCCTCGGAAAACGACGAGATGGCTACCACAACCTTGCATCTGTGATGCAGACTGTGGATCTGTTCGACACGATAACTTTTTCTGAAGAAACGACTTCCAGTGAAGTAGTGGTCATCTGCGATGACGACAGAATCAGCCCAGAGTTCAACCTGGCCACTCTGGCAGCAGATGTGCTGAAAAAACATACCGGCACGGCCAAAAATGCAAAGATCGACATTAAAAAGCGAATCCCGATCTCGGCCGGACTCGGAGGCGGGTCGAGCGACGCGGCTGCGACGCTAAGGGGATTGAACCGGCTGTGGAAACTGAACATGTCGCTCGATGAGCTGACCGATATAGCCACCGATGTCGGGTCTGACGTTCCGTTTCTCGTCCGAGGCGGCACCGCACTGGTGCAGGGAAGGGGAGAAGTCGTCACCCCGATCGCTCCTGCGAAAATTGAGCGTTTTCTAATAATGAACCCGGCCATCGATCTTCCCGGCACCCCGGAATCAGCATCGGCATCGGGGTCAAAAACCGCCTCGGTCTTTTCTTATGTCACGGAATCGATGTACACCCGCGGCAGCTTGAGTCACAAACTGGCCGCGAGAATACGGTCGGGCGGCGACTGCCCGCCGGAGTTCTTCTTCAACCAGTTCGGGGCCATCGCTGAAAAACTTTTCCCGGACTGGGGTACGCACCGTGATCAACTGATGGGCATCGGAGCGAAAGATGTTGTGCTTTGCGGTGCTGGCCCCTCGATGTTCACCGTTCCCCCGAGCAAAGAACTTGGAACTGCCTGGCACCTGTTGCTCACCAAAATCCATGGCCGTGACGCCTATCTGGTCACCCCTTCACCAGCGATAGTGGAATCGCCAGAAAAAACCCATAAGAAACAATGAGGTCGTAGTTGGAAGAACCGCTGAGAACGGTAGTTGCCGGGATGATCGGTGGCGCACTGATGGGGTTGGTTTTCGTCACTCACATGGCGCTGTTGCTCGTCTTCAGTCCGCCCGAAGTCCTGAAAAACCGGGCGGAAGAATCGAACGTTTCTAACCTGATAACTCTCTCGGCGCTGGTGATGTTCATGGGTTGGACGTTGCTCGCTATCCTGATGTCATTTGCTGCAAAAGTAACCCAGTCGGGTGATCCCCCGGTGATATCGATTGCGCCCAGTCCTGCCTACCTGTTCATTGTTACTTTCATAACTCTGTTCATTGCGATACCCGCGTTCATATTCTTCCGTGACCGCCAAAAACATATGGCAGGAGAACTTTTCGTTTTCGTCGGTATCTTCGGGCTGCTGATCCCGAACCTTGTCGTGGCGATACATCAGGCGTAAAAACGACCCACCGGCGAGAGTTCGTTTTCGCCCGCTTGCACAGGCAAAAGACTAAACTCACCGTTGGAATTTTGTATCGATTCGTGCATTACGACGAGTCGGACCACCATAAATAATCAGCAGAGTTCAAAGGTTTAAACATGTCCATGCGTTTCGCCGACCGTTTTAAAGGCAAAGTTGCGCTTCTCACTGGATCCGCGGCCTCAGCTAAAAGTGACCTTATGGGTTTCGGTGGGGCGACGGTATGGCGATTCCTGGAAGAAGGCGGGCAGGGCGTCGTTATTACAGATGTCCAGGACGAGATCGGAGAAAATGCCGCACGACAACTTCGCGACGCCGGCCACGACGTTCTGTACATGCACCTCGACGTGACAGAGGAACAGGACTGGACAAAAGTGGTCGACGCCACGCTGGAACATTTCGGGCGACTCGACATCCTTGTAAATATCGCGGGAATACTCGATCCCAAGTCGATTCTGGATATCGAACCTGCGGTCTGGAAGAAAACGATGGAGATCAGCACTGTCGGCATATTTCTGGGCACGCGGGCGGTTGCCAGGCCAATGGAACAATCGGGTGGAGGTGCGATCATCAATCTGGCCTCTATGGCCGCCAAACAGGGTTCTGGTTCTTACGGCTCGGCCTATTCGTTCTCTCGAGGCGGAATGCTCAACTTCAGTCAGTCGTCGGCGCTCCAACTGGGAAGCATGGGAATCAGAGTCAACACGATCATGCCTGGCTGGGTCCACACCCCGTTCACCGACTACCTGTACAAGGACCCGGTTCAGAACAAGTTCCGGGCCGACCGCGTTCCGCTCGGACGATGGGGCACAGCGGACGATATCGCCGCCGGAATACTGTTCATGGCATCCGACGATGCCGCCTACATGTCTGGAGGAGAACTGCTTATGGATGGCGGGGTTACTGCCGGTACTGTTGGCCTGAAGAACCCACGAGGCGAAAATTAGCTGTTGCTCTTACAGTAGCGGGTTGAATCAACCTCTTTGGTAACGCCTGACCAGTTTTAGTAACGCATGGCCCGTTGTCATCCCGGACTTGATCCGGGATCTCCCTCGGATACGACATGAACCGAGGTGCATTTCTAAGATCGCATCGTCGCTTACATGATCCGTTGTCGCTCGCCAGAGATATCAAATCTGGGCTGGCAACAGAGCGACGGTGAAAACCGCAACTGACCGGCTTTCCTAATGCGTATGTAACGGCCCGTTCTCGTGGCGGTGCGGCATCTTTTTGTTTACGGCCCCAATAGCATCGGTAAACACCCTGCGGATATTCGCATGTCGCTCGGCATCAGCACGAGTCGCCAGCGTATCGAGCCACTCGATTCCGCCCTGCATCGTTGTAATCAGGTACTCGCCGAGTGCGGCTTCAAACACGTCGGTGCGGCCTGCCTTCACGTATACCGGCGAAGTATGCGCCGCGAAGTGCACCGGCCAGACGTGCCAGGCGATGTGGTCACTCACGGCACGGGCTGCAATCCAGCCGCTACCGGGCAGGTCGAGTTGCTCATCGATGACGAGAAGTTTTTCGCCGCCCTCCGACGTCGCCTGGGCGATGACCTTGCCGTTGAACACGATTTCCAGTTTGTTAATAGGCATGGCACATGAAGCGCTGGCCTTTACGTGGACTGATCCCCCCGATTTGGGTAGCGTGAGTTCGTCGCCCGGATGCAGGCCTTCAACTGTGAACTCCATTAGCGGCCCGCTCGTTGTGTAGGTTCGCCCGGCGCGTACGGCATCGCTCCATGATTGGTGCGACAGCTCGCGGTCGCCGATAAACGCGTAAGTCCGAACACCCCCAACGGGCATACCAGCCGACATCTTGTCGGTGCCGCCAACCGCGGGAACACGGTAGCCGCAACTCAGCAACCGGTACCATTCGTGAACGGCGAACGTGTCCATCGTCGGTACGTGGAAATCGCGTATTTCGAGTCCGTCAACTCTGCCAAGCACAACTTCGGCAATCACCTCTGAATGCGGGAACGGGAAGTGTGGGACGATAGCCAGCCCGCCTTTTTCGCGCACCTCGTCGGCCCACTCGCTCATAGCGCGGACGGTCGGGTCGCCTATGTAACCCTCGGTTGGGCCGCTTGTTGACATTGGGAATATCGGTGAGCCGGTCGCGCCGAGCAGACTGATGTGACCAAGAAAGTGCTGCCGATTTTCGGAGCCGACCCAGACGATAGTTTCAGCCGATGATGAGCCCGAAACCGCCCCGGTTATATCGCCAACGTTTGTGTAGAGATCCCCCCACTGCGCCGCCAGCAGATTGATGATGTTGATACCTTCGGCTGCCGCTTCGAGATGCGCCGTTTCGGGTGTCAGGAAGTGAGTGTGTGTATCGGCAGTAACCCATCCGGCCACACGCAGGTCTGTGTTCCTGTCCATCGTAATTTCGAGCTCACGTTGCCCGGGCTTGATATTGAGCTTCTGGCGAATCGGCTCGAATTCGAAGCCTTTGGATACCTCGACATAAACATCGCCGACCGGCAATTCGCCCTGGAACGTACCGTCGATGTAGGCGTACTGTGTGTCGCCAAGCAGCAGGTCGGCACCGTAATCCTCGAACCAGTTGTCGTTCACCTCATGCGTGTGACCGTAGGGCGGGAAGTAACGGCCATCAGGCGAGCGGAAGTGAATACGGGCGGCGGTCGGCTCACCGGTACTTGAATCGATGATCTTGCCATGAACCCATGTTCGCTGTGAAGTGAGGACCCTCGCCTTCACCTTGCCATCGCTGCTGGCAGCCTCGCCTGATTCGAGAAGCGGGCCGACTTCGATGTCCGAACCGTTCACGGTTAGCGTGGCGTCTGTGGAAGCCGCTAAGTCGATCGAAGCGGTGAATTCAGGGTCGTCAGGTGCCTCGCCCCAGCCCTTAACCGGGCTCGCAAGCCACTCGTCGCCATCGAAACTCTGTATGTTTCGGCTGCGTGCGATAACCCCGAGATCGACACTGGCTTCGGTAGTGCCACCTGAAATATTTGGCCCCTCAAGCTCGATGGTTTCGAGCGGCAGGTGCCTCAGTGGATTGCTCTGTCCACTGAACAGCGTTATTGCGCCAATAGCAATGGCTGCGGCACCGGTCGCCTCGATCCGTACCAGTGCAACTGTTTTGGAAGGATCAGGGAGTTCCAGTGCGTAGATGGTCCATGACCCCGGTGGGTTCGACCTGCCCTCCCGGTCGTCCCTCGCCGCCGTTCGCCCTGAATCGGGTGGGTCGCCGACCATGACCCCGGTCTGCCACCTTCCCCATGCGTTATCGGGGTATGGCCCACGAAACGGCAGGGCGGACAGGCCCTGGTGCTGACGCGATGAGAAACCGCTCTGCATACGGGTCTGGACCTGGTTGATCTCGAATCTTCTACGAATCTGCTGACGGTGTTCTGAGCCGTCAGTGAAAACGACCACGTAGTCGGCCATGTGCTCGCCGGGTGCGGTTATCACCGGGTTCAGGTAATCGGACGACTGGCCCGCAACGGTTGTCGATGCTCGCTCGTCGCAAAAGTGGGCGAATACCAGATGGGAACCGGCGGCACCAACTGCTATATCAACACTGGATTCGTCAGCAAGCACCACAAGGTCGTTACCGTTGTTTTTGGTCGAAGTCACGAATGCGAAAGGGACACCCCAGAATGTCTGATCTCCCGTTGGCAGTTTCGTAACGGCACTGCCAGTCTTCGATTCCCAGTGTCGAGAGTCTGAACTGGAGGCGTTGACTATGGAATCAAGAGAAACTGGCCTGAACTTTGGCATAAGGTATTTTCCAAGACGTGGCGTATGTCGTTAGCTCCGGGCGTGCGAGGCGCACTTGGTCGCGTATGCAGCTCCGC